>CANNKD010000083.1 GCA_947505205.1 Bacteroidota bacterium
GTAAAAATAAAACGTCACGACAATATTTATCCTTATACGTATGCTACTCATCCGTTCGATGCAATTGGCTGGGATGGCTGTCATTATCCGTTTGGGATTTCTATTCATAATTTTGAACCTATTACAGGCCGAATTCATCAGCCACCACCAGTTCATCAAACTTTCGAAACCCCTACATTTGTTACTTGCGCGTTCGTTCCGCGGCTTTACGATTATCATCCTGAGGCAATTCCGGCACCATATCACCACAGCAATGTTGATGCAGATGAGGTATTGTATTATGTGGCAGGCGATTTCATGAGCCGAAACAATATTGAACAAGGAATGATTACATTACATCCAATTGGGATTCCTCATGGGCCACATCCGGGTGCGGCTGAAAGAAGCATCGGCAAAAAGGAAACCGAAGAACTTGCTGTAATGGTTGATACATTTAAACCACTGATGCTCACAACAATAGCTAAAGAAATAGAAGTGAAAGATTATTATAAAAGTTGGCTTTTCTGAAGTCGGAAGTCGGAAGACCGAAGTCGGAAGTCGGAAGACCGAAGTAATTTTTATATCAACAATAATTCATTTTTCAATAAATTAATTAGTTTAAAATCATAATACACAGACAGAATTTTATTCGGAATGATTGATCACATGACTTCGGTCTTCTGACTTCTGACCTTCATAAAAAAAACGTAACCCTATGGACACACAAGAATTTCTAACAATCAACGGAACAGATTACGTTGAATTTTACGTTGGCAACGCCAAGCAGGCCGCACATTATTATCAAACAGCGTTCGGATTTCAGCCTTTGGCTTATGCCGGACTGGAAACAGGCGTGAAAGACCATACTTCGTATGCACTTCGTCAGGACAAAATAATTTTTGTTTTCACGACAGCACTTTCACCAGAATCATTGATTGCTGAGCATTGCAAACAACATGGCGATGGCGTAAAAGTAATTGCATTGTGGGTTGACGATGCCCGGTCAGCGTGGAAAGAAACGACTTCTCGTGGGGCCAGGTCGTATTTCGAGCCCAAAACCATCATCGACGAATATGGGGAAGTGGTGATGAGCGGAATTCATACCTATGGTGAAACAGTTCATATTTTCGTTGATCGGAAAAATTATTTCGGTCCGTTTTTACCAGGTTTTAAAAAATGGGAGCCAACGTATCGACCAACCGAAACTGGATTGATGTATGTGGATCACATTGTAGGAAATGTGGGCTGGGGCGAAATGAATAAATGGGCCGAATTTTACCACAAAGTGATGGGCTTTGATCAACTGATTTCGTTCGATGACAAAGATATCTCAACGGAATATACAGCTTTGATGAGTAAAGTGATGGCTAACAACAATATGCGCATCAAATTTCCGATTAACGAACCCGCTGTTGGAAAGAAGAAATCACAGATTGAAGAATATTTGGATTTTTACCGTGGCTCTGGTGCACAACATGTTGCCATGGCGACTGACAATATCGTTGAGACTATTTCACAATTGAGGGCTCGGGGCGTTGAATTTTTACATGTGCCTGACAGTTATTATGATACTGTAATTGAGCGAGTTAAAGAAATCGACGAAGATATAGAGGTGCTGAAAAAGATGCATATTTTGATTGACCGTGATGAAGATGGCTATCTATTGCAACTTTTCACAAAGCCAGTTGAAGACCGCCCAACAGTGTTTTACGAAATCATTCAACGAAAAGGAGCAAAATCCTTCGGAAAAGGAAATTTTAAAGCACTTTTCGAATCGATTGAACTGGAACAAGGCAACAGAGGCACGTTGTAAATTATTCAAAATCAAATCAATGAAAATAAATTCCTGGATAGAAGTACCAGAAAACAGCGATTTTCCGCTACAAAATATACCGTTTGGAATAGCAAAAGTTGGACAACTAATTTCTCCTGCTACTCGTATTGGCGATAGTGTAATACTTTTGTCAGCATTGGCCGATTATGGCTACTTCGACGAATTGAATATCGACGATTTAAGTGTGTTTTATCAAGATGTTTTAAACGATTTGATTGCTTTACCAAAAAGCTGTACTATCTCCATTCGCGAACACTTAATGAACTTATTTTCTGCTAGTTGTGACGAATTGAAACAAGATACTGAAGCTTGTACACAAGCAATTTTTAATATAAACCAGGTTGAGATGCTGCTTCCGGTTCAAATTGGTGATTACACCGATTTTTATTCGAGCATCGAACATGCAACCAATGTAGGCGTCATGTTTCGCGATCCGGCCAACGCTTTGCTTCCAAATTGGCGACATTTGCCAGTTGGCTATCACGGAAGAAGCTCCTCAATCGCTGTTTCAGGAACAAATATTCACCGACCAAAAGGCCAAACCCGTCCTGATGACAATTTGCCTCCGGTCTTCGGTCCATCGAAACAAGTCGATTTTGAGTTGGAAATGGGTTTTATCACGTCAACAAGCACAAATTTAGGTGATTCAATTTCGGTGGAAGAAGCTGAAAATCACATCTTTGGATTGTTGTTATTCAACGATTTATCAGCGCGCGATATCCAACGCTGGGAATATGTTCCTTTGGGACCATTTCTTTCAAAAAGTTTCGGTTCAATCGTTTCACCTTGGATTGTTACACTCGAAGCCTTAGAGCCATTCCGCGTGGAAAGCCCAAAACAAGAGCCCGAAGTATTTGAATATCTGCAAAGTAGCGGAAAAAGGAATTTTGATATCGAGCTAGAGGTATTTTTACAAGCTGAGAATGGCTCCGAAAACCTAATTTGTAAATCAAACACAAAATATCTGTATTGGAACATCGCACAACAACTTGCCCATCAAACAGTTGCAGGCTGCAACATCAATCCGGGTGATTTTTATGCCTCTGGAACTATCAGCGGGCCAACACCTGATTCTTTTGGATCAATGCTCGAGCTTTGTTGGAAGGGAACCAAACCTATTACACTCTCGGATGGAAGCCAGCGAAAATTTGCAGAAGACAACGACACTCTGATTATCAGAGGATTCACACGAAAAAATGGATTACGAATTGGCTTTGGAGAATGTGTGACAAAAATTCTACCCACAAAATGATCCAATTCGATCCACAAAACATTGATCAGCAGCGGCTTCATCGTTTGCTCTTGGGAAGCATTGCTCCTCGCCCGATTGCTTTTGCAAGTACAATTGATAAAAATGGAAATCCGAATTTGTCGCCTTTCAGTTGTTTCAATTTTTTTGGAGTAAATCCAACTACGCTCATTTTCTCACCTTCACGTCGAGGAAGGGACAATACCGCTAAACATACTTTCGAAAATTTGATAGAAGTACCTGAGGTTGTGATAAATATGGTTTCTTTCGATATTGTTCAACAAATGAGTCTGGCTTCCACTGAATATCCAAAAGGTGTGAATGAATTTGTCAAAGCCGGTTTAACTGCCATTAAATCTGAAAAAATTCGGCCATTCCGCGTGAAAGAATCACCGGTTCAATTTGAGTGCAAAGTGCGTCAGATCATTGAAACAGGTAGCGGAGCCGGCGCAGCAAACCTGATTATCTGCGAAATCGTGTTGATTCATATCAACGAAAATGTGTTAGATGCCAAAGGAGAAATTGATGTTGACAAAATTGATTTGGTCGGAAGGCTCGGCGGCGATTATTATGTACGAACTTCGGGAAAATCAAAGTTTGCTGTACCAAAACCGCTGCAACGACTTGGTATTGGGATTGATTCGCTGCCCGACAAGATAAAATTCAGTAAATACCTCACAGGAAATGATTTAGGTCAATTGGGAAACATTGAAAAACTTCCTGATGCCGATGAATCAGCACTGATCAGGAAAGAATTTACTCATTTGCAAGATGCTGATGAAGAACAGATTTGTTTACTTGCACGAAAATTGATTTCAGAGAAAATGCAGGAAAAGGCTTTGGGTTTGTTGATGATGTTTCTGAGTTATGTGCAACCGTAGACTGACCGTAACACACTATGACAACAAAGAAAAAAACAATAATCGCAGGACTGATTTTAATAACGATAACCATAATAACCATGGGACTTTTTGACTTTTTAAAACCAAAATCTAACAATGGACAATTTGTTACAGAAATAGCATTTAACAGCAACCGTGACAAGCAAATGCAAATGACACCGCAGACACTTGACCAGTTGAGAAAAATAAATGTTACGGCAGACAAAGAACTTAAACTTGAATATTTCTTTTACACCAACACCGCTGACAAAGCGAAACAATTAGCGACTGAAATTGGAAAACTAAATTATTCAGTTGAACACGGAGTATCGGCAGGCGACAAAAATCTTTTTATTGTTACAGGTTGGACGACAAAAATGAAAATGGCAGATGAAATTGTGAAACAGTGGACAAAACAAATGTGCGAACTCGGTTATAAATTTGACTGTGAGTTTGACGGTTGGGGGACACAACCAGACCAAGATTAAATTAAACGAATTGCCTTGAATGATTAAAACGGCTGCACATAACAGCTAGCTTGGCAGCAAGTGCGGGTTTGGTGGTGACGCGAAAATTTTTACTTTTATTCCGGCTTTGGTGGTGGCGAAACAGGACAGCTTTTCATTTGTCCGCACCTGCGCCAAGCCGCGGAACGATAGGCTAAACGTTTTATTCAATCATCAATTTTTTCCTGATAATCAATTCTCTGGAAATAATTTCAATTATATACATCCCGCCTTCTAATTTCGACACATCAATTTTGTTGGTTGATACGGTTTGATGCATCACTTTTTGACCGATTTGGTTGTAGATAATCGCTTCACATATATCTGAATTCATGCCTGTTACATAAATTTCACTTGTCGCCGGATTTGGGAAAAGATGAATTTCAGAGTTCAGATTTAATTCGCTGATACCGACCAAACAAGCTTCTTTGACTTCGTTCACTGTATTGCATCCGGGAGAGTTACTCTGAATGTGAACATTAGCTGGATCAATATTGATTTTATTACAGATGGCATCTTCGTTACATGTTGATAATAAAGGATTCCCAATGATCCTAAGACTTTCTACCGACAACATACTATCCAATCCTATCAAACTTGCAAGAGAATTACCATAACCAATATAAAGCAACCCGCTAATTGTATTAATATTTCCCAATCCAGTAAGATCAGTTAAATGTTCATTTCCATTAATACTCAATCTTGCAACAGACGCAAGGTTTTCGAGTCCGACTAAACTGGTCAACCCATTATTGACGTTTATTTCGAATCCCCCTCCAATAGTTGCCAAATTATTTAAACCCATCAAACTTTCAAGATTAGGATTTGTTTCCATATAAAAGTTCCAAGCAATAGCGTTCAAGTTTGATAGACCTGATAAATTTGTTAAATTATTATTATAACTTATTTTCAGGGTTCCTAAAATTGAGGTTAATTGATTTAACCCATCGACATTCGTAATATCATCCCCACTTATTGAGGTAATTCCCTCTAATTCAGTACAATCCGGGTAATTAGTTTGAAAATTATCAATATCAGCCTGGGATTGTAAATAATAATTCCCAAATGGTAAGCAAGGCAATATTATTCCACATCTGCTTGCTATTTCAAGAGGATTATTGCAGCCATTTGCATTCCATCTAATGCCTATTGTTCCGCCAGGATTAGTGAGGTAGTTACAAATACTTTCCGCTTCACAGGTTGTCAATAATGGGTTATTATTAATGTAAATATCTTCTATTGAAGCTGCATCAATATTTTCCAAACTTAATATATTTGTCAAACTACTATTACCCGAAATTGTAATGTTTCCGCCAATAAAAGTCACATTTTCGAGTCCAGATAAACTTGTCAAACCATTATTATTATCAATCCAAATATCTGCACCAATGGTAACAATATTTTCGAGTCCTGTCAAATTCACTAATAAACTAGTATTAGCCACAACAAGGCCTCCAATAGAGGTTAATACGTTTAATCCATTCAAATTATTAATACAAAATTCCGGAATTTCACAATCATCAATAATCAATAATTCCCCTCCAACTTCAGTACAATTCGGGTAATTCGTCTGAAAATTGTCAATTTCTTCTTGCGTTGAAAATTGAATCCCATTTGGCAGGCAAGCCTGAGAAAATATAATTGTCTGAAATATTATCGTGAAAACGAATAAAGTGGCTAATTTTTTCACGTTGTCTTTTTTTTGATTTAGAAATTGTGATTATACAGTTATAAATATTTTCAAGAACCTGACCAAAGGTAATGAATCTATTTCGAAATATTTTTTAACCAAAAAAAAACACTACTGCCCGACTAAATTTTGTTAATCCGCTACGCGGAATAAGGACATTGCATTAATCATTGTTCTACAATACTTTATCCACTACGTGGAATTCGCCGTAGGCGATAAAGTATTGTAGCAGAAACCGACCCCTATGGGCTTTTACCTCGTAGAGGTTTAACCAGTTAAAGGGTACAGCCATTTCAAATATATTTAAACGGACAGTAGTGAAAAAAACTTTTTTTTCACCTGATTAGATTCACTTTCAAAATAGGTTTAGGCAAACTTATTTTAAGGCAAGTGCTTATCCAAACCTGATATGAATATTCAATAATTACTATTGAAACTTAATACTTATCTAATACATATTCAGCGATTTATCATTGATGCATTTCCGACTTATCAAATTTGAAAAATAAGGTCGCATTTTCTGCCAATACTTGATAAAATATGCCTAAATTTGTGCCGATGTCCTTTCTCTTCATTGAAATTTTTATCCCTATAATATTGATCTAAAATCAGTTACAATGAAAAATGTTTACTTAAACACAAAAATTTATTCAATTCTTCCATTATTCAGTTTATTGCTGATGCTTTTTCTTGTTTCGGCAAGTGGAATTAATGCACAAAATTATGCCATCGATTTTGGCAAAAATGCTGCTGGCGTTCAACTTTCGCAAGATAACTTTCAAGGCATGAAAGCCAACTTTTCGTTTTCAGGCGCCACCACTTTCACAGTGGAAACCACAAAAGGCACCTTCAATGAATTGAGTATTCCAAAAACCTATTCGATTGGAAAAATCGGCGAACCAAAATTACCTGCTTCCAAAGAACTCATGGAAATTCCATTTGGTGCCACAGTTTCGGTAAAGGTAACACACTCGTCTGTAACTGAATATAAATTAAGTGATTACGGAATTAAAAACCGTATTATGCCGGTTCAGCCTTCGTTGCGCAAAGATCAAAATGCAGACGAAGTTCAGTTTGTAATGGATGAAAATATGTATAGCAAAGACGAATTTATCACCCATGAAACCGCTTCTGTTGAAATTTTGGGCGTTATGCGCAGTTATCGTATTGCCCGTTTGACTATTGCTCCGGTGAGTTACAACCCGGTAAAAGGCATTGTTCGTGTGTTGAACGATATTGAAGTGGAAGTGACTTTTACCAATGGCGACGAACAACTGACACAGTATGTTAAACAATCGACTGTATCACCCTATTTTGATGTCATTCATAAAAGCCTGATGAACACGCTTGATCATGATTATCCTGCTCATCCTGACTTGACAACCTATCCGATTAAATATCTGATCGTTGCCGACAGAATGTTTGAATCTGATTTGATTCCTTTCATTGAATGGAAAACAAAAAAGGGATTTGATGTAGTTGTAGCTTATACAGATGTTATCGGAACAACTTTTAACGCAATACAAACGTATGTGCATCAGCAATATAACAATGGCACACCCGAAGATCCTGCACCAAGTTTTGTGCTTTTCGTTGGCGACACACCACAGATTCCGGCCAGTTTGGGAAGCTCTTCACAAAAAATGACCGATTTATATTATGGCAGTGTTGATGGCGACTATTTCCCCGAAATGTATTACGGCAGGTTTTCTGCACGTAATTCAGCACAATTAACACCTCAGATTGATAAAACTTTGTATTACGAAAGATATGAATTCACCGATCCGACTTACCTCGACAATACTACCCTAATTGCAGGTGCCGACGGTACATGGAATCCAAATGTTGGTCAACCGACAGTTCATTATGGAACGCAGAATTATTTTAATGCTGAACATGGCTTCGCTAACGTATATACCTATCTAACAAGTCCTTATACAGGTTGTTACGATCCAGCCAAAATTGCAGTTAGCTTTATCAATTATACAGCGCATTGCAGCGAAACATCCTGGGGTGATCCAAATTTGACTCCATCAATGGTAAATGGATTTTCAAACATTGGAAAATATCCTTTGGCTGTTGGTAACTGCTGTCTGGCTGCCGATTTCGGTTATGCAGAATGTTTGGGCGAAACCTGGGCGCGTGGTGTCAATAAAGGTTCGGTCGTTTACATTGGATCATCACCAAGTTCATATTGGTTCGAAGATTTTTATTGGGCTGTTGGCGCTTTCCCGATTCAGGGAGACAACAATGGTTATGTTCCAACTTATGATGAAACCACCTGGGGTGCTTACGACGGACCTTTCGTAACTGATTATGTATCAGCCGGAGCCATGGTTTCTATTGGAAACTTGGCAGTTACCGAAGTTGAAGTACAGGGATGGCCACAACATTCAAGCCCGACCTATTACTGGCAAGCATACAATGTTTTGGGCGACCCATCCGTTGTAACCTATATGACACAGGGAAGCACAAACACAGTCTCTCATTTACCTATTGTTCCGATTGGTTTGACAACTTATGATGTAGTTGCAGCTCCAGGATCTTATGTTGCAATATCAAAAGATGGCGTTTTGCATGGCACAGCACTTGTTGGCAATACCGGCCTGGTGACCGTTCCTATTGATCCAATACTTTCTGGAGGGAATGTTGATATCGTGGTTACAAAACCTCAGCATATACCATATATGGTGCAGGTTCCGGCAGCAGCATTAAACGGCCCGTATGTGGTAATGGATTCGTATGTTATTCAGGATGTTACAGGAAATGCTGATGGACAAGCCGATTATGCTGAGACGTTAGGCACAGATGTTACCTTGAAAAATGTTGGTTCTGACCCTTCTGCCAATGTAACTGCAACCATTTCAGGTACAGATGATTATATCACTTTAACTAGCGGATCTTCTGCAAGCTTCGGTGTGATAGCTGATGGTCAAACCGCAACTGTCGCCAATGCTTTCACTTTCCAAACAGACAATTTTGTTCCAAGCGGACATACAGCAATTTTCACAATCACTGCAACAGACGGAACTAATTCCTGGACTTCAAACTTAATAATCACGCTCAACGCCCCTATTTTAGGAATATTCGAAGACATTGTTGTAGATGATATTGCCACCGGAAATGGCGATGGCATTCTGGATCCGGGTGAAACAGCCAATTTGATGATAACTATTTCAAATACTGGCACATCTGACGCAAATAATGTTCTCCTAACGACACTTTCGAGTGATAATTTACTGACAATTAATGATGCTCAAAACACTATTCCTTCCGTTGAACACACAAATACATCAAACATCGCAGTGAATGTAACTGCAAGTGCAGATGCGCCAATTGGCACACCGGTGAATTTATTTTTGGATGTTGCCGCAGACCCAGCGGGTGCCTACACAGCCGCGCAAACCACCATGGTTGTAATTGGTCAGATTCCTGAAATTTTGATGCAAAATGGTAATTTAAATACCTGTATCGCAAATTTCTTTGATACCGGCGGTGAAAACGGCGAATATGCGATCAATGAGAATTATACGTTAACACTTAATCCAACCACCGAAGGTGCAATGGTAAATGTTGAATTTCTTTCATTTGCTACTGAAAGTGGCTATGATTATCTATATATCTACGATGGAAATTCAGTGAGTGCCCCACAGGTTGCCGGAAGTCCTTTTAACGGTGGTACAAGTCCGGGAATTATAACTGCGACCAATGAAACTGGTGCATTGACTTTTAAGTTTACTTCTGATTATTCTGTAAACGGAACTGGCTGGCAAGCCGAAGTTACCTGTTATGTTGAGCAGGCTTTGTTTGCCGAAATTACTTCAAATCCACCAGTTATTTGTGGAAACGGAAGCGCTGTTTTGGATGCAAATGCAATTGGTGGATCAGGAAATTATACTTATTCATGGAGTCCGGCAGAATCGCTGAACGACCCAACAAGTCCAACTCCTATCGCAACACCATCAGAAACAACATTATACGTTGTAAGTATCAGCGATGGCATTACAAATTTACAGGCTCAATATTCTCTTGGGGTGTACCAAACTCCAGAACTTGAACTTGGAAACGACACCATTGTTTGCGCTCCTTTCACACTAACTTTGGATGGAACCATCACAAATGGAGTAAGTTATAGCTGGTCACCTGGAGGTGAAACCACACCATCTATTACTGTTGACACAACAGGTTTTGGATATGCAACTCAGGTATTTTCAGTAACATCCGAAGATGCGAATGGATGTGTAGTGGCGGATCAAATTGCTGTAACCTTTGATGTTTGTAATGCTATTGATAATCAAGAAGATAAATTTAATATTTCAGTTTATCCGAATCCTGCCAACTCTAAAATCAACCTCGCTTTGCGTGGTCATTCAGATCATTTTGAATATGTGTTGATGAATTATCAGGGACAAATAATTTTATCAAAATCTTTGGGTGAAACGAATGGTTTTGTCATAGAACCAATCAATATTGCGAATCTCTCCAAAGGCATTTATTATCTGCGCTTACACACCGATTTAAAATCGACTGTTCAAAAAATTGTAGTTGAATAATTAAACCAAAAACGCTGCTCGAACAATTCAGGCAGCGTTTTTATAATTTATAAAATCATGAAAAAACGAATCCTCTCTCTTTTGGTCTTGGCAATGATATCATTGCTTGGTTTTGGACAAAACTGGACTGCTATTCACACGAATAATCCTCTACCAATTCAATACCAGTTACTGTCTTCTTCTGAGGAAAGTATTGTTATTCAATTTGTTGTAAATGGTTTCAACAGTTCGAATGTTATCACACCACGTGGTAAAGAAGCGATTATCAGTATGCCAAAAATGGTTTCGATGCTCGAATCCGGCGCACCTGATTTACCAATCTATGCTGTTTCTTCTATCATTGGCAACGATGCTAAGATGAATGTTCGGGTAATCTCTTCCGAATACACTGATTTTCAAAATATTGAAGTTGCACCTTCTAAAGGTAATTTCAGTCGCCAGATCAATCCGGATGATGTTCCTTATGTTTATAGCGATGTTTACAATCAAAACGCATTTTATCCTTCAACAATTGCTTCCTTGGAATCTCCATACATCATTAGGGATTTGCGGGGTCAGGCTGTTACGGTTAAGCCTTTTGCCTACAATCCTGTAACAAAAACCTTGCGCGTTTTCCACACTTTTACCATCGAGCTGTTTAAAGATGGAACGGGTGGAGAAAACCAAATTGTTGATCAACAGGCTTCTACAATTATTGATCCTGAGTTTAATCATTTGTTTGCTAATCATTTCATAAATTACAATGCGCATCAAATGCGTTACCCAACCGTGGAAGAAGAAGGGAATATGTTAGTGATTTGTTATGGTCCGTTTATGGAAGCTATGGCTCCTTTTGTAGCTTGGAAGAAAACTATTGGCCGTCCAATCGAAATTGTTGATATAGCAACAATTGGCGCCAATCCAACAGCCATAAAAGCCTATGTTTCAAATTATTACAATACAAATGGTTTAACATATTTATTGATAGTTGGAGATCATCAGCAAGTGCCTAGTTATATGAACAATTCATCAGGTGGATATTCCGATTACTATTATGGTTATCTCGAAGGAGATGACTCTTTCAACGAGGTTTTTGTTGGGCGTTTTTCAGCCGAAACTGTTGCGCATGTTGAAACACAGGTAGAAAAAATTATAACATACGAACGTGACATCAACGAAACAGCTGACTGGTTAGATATTGGTTTGGGTGTTTCGCGTAACGAAGGCGCTGGAAATGGTCACAATGGCGGAGAAGCTGATTATCAACATATTGACTTTATTCGAGATAGTTTATTGAATTTCACTTACTCAACCGTTCACCGCGAATACGACGGAAACGTGCCCGGTTTGCCAAACACAACTGCTGCTCAAATTTCTCAAAGAATAAATGATGGAGTTAGCATTTTAAACTACTGCAATCATGGTTCCATGACTTCGTGGAGCGTTGGTGGTTACTCTGCCACTCATGTTGATGCACTCACCAATACCGATCGTTGGCCCATTGTTTGGGCTGTTGCCTGCAACAATGGCGAATTCACAAACGGAACCTGTTTTGCAGAAACTTGGTTGCGTGCCACCGATAACGGTCAGCCAGCAGGCGCCATCGGAACGATGATGTCGTGGATTTCACAACCGTGGCAACCACCAATGACTGGTCAAGACGAAATGAACACATTGCTTGTGGAAGGTTATGAAAACAATTTTAAACGCACCTTTGGCGGTTGTTCAATCAATGGAAGTATGAAAATGATTGATTTACATGGTAGTTCAGGCCGCTCAACACATGACACCTGGATACTTTTTGGTGATCCTTCATTGACCTTACGCACAGCAAACCCAAGTCTGATGACGGTTTCACATGTTCCAACCGTTCTCCTCGGCATGAATCAGTTATCCGTAAATGCGGATGCTGAAAACGCAATTGTCGCGCTTACCTTAAATGGAGAAATTTTAGGAACGGCCTATATTCAAAATGGCACAGCCACCATATCTTTCCCTGGTCTTACCGATATCGGGATGATTGACGTTTGCGTATTTGGTTTTAACCGTGTTACCTATATTGGTCAGGTTGAAATTATCCCTGCATCTGGTCCATTCATAGCATACGTATCTAACAATGTGAATGATGCAACAGGAAATAACAATGGTCTCATTGATTTCGGCGAGAATATTTTATTAGGTTTAAGCCTTCAAAATATGGGCGTTTCAGACGCTACAAATATCACAGTATCAATAAGTGATGAATCAGGCTATTTGAGTTTTTCAGATACTATTCAGGAAATAGGAACCATGCAAGCCGGCCAAACATTAAATTTTGCTGATGTATTCGCTTTTGGTGTTGCTGACAGTATTCCAAACAATACGCCACTCACTTTTAACTTGCTGATTACAAGCACTGAATCTAGTTGGGAAAGCAACTTTACCCTTAATGTTTTAGCACCTGAATTCACGATTGAAAATTTCACGATTTCTGATCCAACTGGAAACAACAATGGACGTCTCGATCCCGGTGAAACCGCTGATATTACAATTTCGTTCAGTAATATTGGCCAAAGTTCAGCCCCTGAAGTAATTGCAAATCTTGTGCTTGACAATAGCTATATCACTCTAAACAATTCATCTGTATCTTTTCAATCCTTAGAAAATGGTGAAACTGCAAATGTAGCTTTCAATATTTCCATCAGTCAATCCGCTCCAAACGGAACCGCTGTTGATTTTGCATTGAACGTCGTATCAGGAAGTTATCAGGCTGAAAAATCATTTAGCACAAAAATCGGATTGATTATCGAAAACTTCGAATCAGGTGATTTCAACGTTTATGACTGGACAAGTGGAGGAAATTCACCCTGGACAATAACTTCTACAGATGCCTTTGAAGGATATTTTGCAGCTCGTTCAGGTGTAATCGCGGATAATCAAAGCTCACAACTAATTCTAAATTACAGTGTTAGCGCTGATGATACCATTTCGTTTTACCGAAAAGTTTCTTCTGAATCCGGTTATGATTTTTTGCGTTTCTACATTGATGACGTATTGAAAAACGAATGGTCAGGTGAAATTGATTGGGCCATCGCGTCTTACCCTGTTTTGGTTGGATCAAGAACTTTTAAATGGGAGTATATTAAAGATTTCAATACCGTTGCAGGTTCTGACAATGCGGTTGTAGATTATATTTCACTACCTGCGAGTGCAACACCAACGGTATTATCTGAAACCACTTCCATGAATGTTCAAATTTTCCCGAATCCATCTAATGGCAAATTTAGATTACAAACTGAGAACTTTTCAAACTCGAATTACCAATTAA
>CANNKD010000084.1 GCA_947505205.1 Bacteroidota bacterium
AAAGTGGAACATATAACGATTTTACCAACATCAATATTGGTGGCCTGACTGCTGAAGGAAATGATGGAAGCTCAGAGGTTTCCTATTTGATGCTCGAAGTGATAGAAGAGTTACACATCCTGCAGCCCGGTAACTCGGTGCATATCAGCAAACAAACACCTGATAAATTCCTTCATGCAGCCATCAAAGTGATCAGACAAGGTCATGGTTACCCATCGGTTTTTAATCCTGATATTTATGTTCAGGAGATGCTTCGTCAGGGTAAAACGCTCAACGATGCGCTTGAAGGTGGTTGCAGTGGCTGTATCGAAGTTGGTGCTTTTGGCAAGGAAGCTTATCTGCTTACAGGCTACCTGAACGTGCCTAAAATACTGGAAATTACGTTAAATAGTGGAATCGATCCGGTGTCAGGTAAAACGGTTGGTATCATAACCGGTAATCCAAGAAATTTTAATTCATATGAGCAACTTTATAATGCTTTCCTAATGCAATTGCAATTTATTGTGAATCTGAAAATGCAGGTGAGCAATTATATCGACCGGATGTTTGCCAAATATGCGCCGGCACCTTTTCTCTCTGTGGTGATTGAAGATTGCATCAGCAGAGGCAAAGATTATTACGATGGTGGCCCGCGTTATAACACAAACTACATCCAGTGTTGCGGATTGGGAACAGTAACTGACAGCTTGGCTTCTATTAAAAAACATGTTTATGAAAATGGCACTTTCAGCATGGATAAAATGTTATTGGCCGTAAATAGAAATTTTCAGGGAGAAGAAGTCCTGCGACAAACAATTATCAACCGGACACCGTTTTTCGGAAACGATGATGATTATGCCGATGCCATTGCGATAAAAGTTTACAATGATTTGGTTGAAACAATTGATGGAAAACCGAACATAAAACTCGAAGGAAAATACCACCTCAATTTGCTTTCAACAACCTGTCATGTGTATTTCGGCAAGGTGATGGGCGCCACTCCAAATGGCCGTCTGGCAGGTAAATCCATTTCTGATGGTACATCGCCATCACATGGTGCCGATACCAAAGGCCCTTCTGCGGTTATCAAATCCTTGAGTAAACTCGATCATGTAAAATCGGGTGGGACATTGCTAAATCTGCGGTTTTTGCCAAGTCTGTTGAAAAAGGAGTCAGATGTAATGAAACTTGGACAATTAATCCGAACCTATTTCACATTGGGCGGGCATCATATTCAGTTTAATATTGTTGATACAGCAACCTTGCATGCCGCCCAGACGAGTCCGGAAGATTATCGAGATTTGCTTGTGCGTATGGCCGGTTACAGTGATTATTTTAACGATATGAATGCCGATTTGCAACAGGAAGTAATTGAACGTACTGAAAATGAGTCACTTTAAAAAAAAATGACAAAAAACCTCATTTTTGATATTAAGCGTTTTGCCATCAATGATGGTCCGGGCATTCGTGTCGTTGTTTTTTTTAAAGGTTGCAATTTACACTGTTCCTGGTGTCACAATCCTGAAAGCATCTCTTTCAACCAGGAAAAAATGTATACCCGACAAAAATGCATTCTTTGTGGAAGTTGTGCGAGTATTTGTCCGGAAAATGCAATTTCCATGACACCGGAAGGAATATTTACGGATGCTATAATTTGCAAACTTTGTGGGAAATGTGCCGAAGTATGTCCAACAAAAGCTACTGAGATTTCAGGTAAGGCAATGTCGGTGAACGAAATTATGGAAGTCATCGAAAAGGAAAAGGCATTTTTTGATCAGTCAGGTGGCGGAGTTACCTTCTCGGGTGGCGAACCACTTTTACATTCAGAATTCCTGATTGAATTGCTGGATGCCTGTGGGAAACAAGGAATTCATCGAGCGGTAGACACAGCAGGAAATGTCAGTTCAGAAATATTGTTGGACGTTGCAAAACGAACCGATCTTTTCCTGTACGATCTGAAATTGATTGATCCTGCTTTGCATAAGAAATGGATAGGCACGGATAATTCACTGATTTTATACAATCTTAAAATGCTAGCCGATCTTAAAAAGGCTATCATTCTTCGAATCCCATTGATTAAAGGCATCAATGATTCTGAGGAAATCATAGGTGAAACAGCAATTTTTATCAATAGTTTAACTGGCACAACAAAAGAGGTTCATTTGCTGCCATATCATGCCATTGCCCAGCATAAATACACGAAATTAGGAAAAGGGGATGACTTTGAAGTAATGCAGGAACCTGATAAAGAAACGATTATCAGAGCATTGCATCAATTCAAACAGGCCGGAATCAAAGTGAATGTGGGAGGATAATTTAAAAATTATACTTCTATTTTGAAATCACAATACCAAGCATTTGATTGATTTTAAATCGGATATTATCAAGGTGTTTCTTTTGTTGCATCAAAATAATCTGATCTTCGAAATTTGTCGCTTCCTTCAGCTGTTTCGAAACCGAATTTAGCCTGATATCGATAATGCGTTCTTTGTATTTGTATAAGCTGGAAGTGATATTTTGCATAAGTGTTTCAAGTTCAGTCTTCACGAAAATCTTTTTTCTTTTCCAATCGTGAAGTTCATACGGCGAGGAGAGTAAATCTGCCGAAAGTAGCGCAATATCAGGCTCAGGATTGCTTATAAATTGATTTTCACTTGGCACGACACCTTCATTGATGGCAAGTGCGAAAATATCGAATATCTTTTGGTGGGTTTTGTTTTCAAAAACGATCTGATCGTTTGTCAGATCTGCCACAATAAACTCAGCCACATTTTCGCTGAAAATAACCTCGTTACCGAGTTCATCCGGAACTTTATGATTTACTTCGTTTCGGCCAAAATGGAGTAATATTTTAACCAATTCTCTTTCCTGATGGTATGCCGGACTGACATCTGACTGTTCTTCCTCCGGTTTTTCATACTGCGGAACGGTCTCAGGTTTCTGATCGGGTAAATCCGGATTAAACTGTTTCTTGAAACGGCTTCGCAAAATCTTATTTAGCTCGTTCATCAGGGTTTGTTCGTGAACATCGAGCAAACGGCTGCACTCTTTCACATAAACCGACCGATAAATGGCATCGGGAATCAAGGCGATGGTCTCAACAATTTCTTTTACCAAACCGGCTTTCTTGATTGGGTCGTTTTCGGTTTCTTCAAGTAAAAGATTCGTTTTGAAGCGAATAAAATCTTTCGAGTTGTCAGCAATATATTCTTGAACTTCTGTGGTACGGTGTTTTCTGACAAAGGAATCGGGATCGTCACCTTCCGGAAAAAGCAGAATTCGCACATTCATTCCCTCTTCCAAAATCATATCAATTCCACGCAACGATGCTTTTATACCGGCTTTATCGCCATCGTAGAGAATGGTGATATTGTTGGTGAAGCGCCGAATCAACCGAATTTGCTCAATCGTGAGCGAAGTTCCCGAACTGGCAACTACATTCTCAATTCCGGCCTGGTGCAACGTGAGCACGTCGGTATAACCTTCAACCAGAAAACAGCTATCGAGCTTGTTGATGGCAGTTTTGGCAAAATAAATTCCATAAAGCGATTTTCCTTTGATGTAAATCTCAGATTCAGGACTATTAAGGTATTTTGCTTTCGATTTATCAGAACTGAGAATTCGTCCGCCAAAACCGATCACTTTGCCGGTTAGGTTGTGAATAGGGAAGATAACACGTGCTTGAAAACGATCGTAAAGATTGGAGTCGTGTTTAGTGGAAAGGCCTGTTTTTATAAGAACCTCTTCGTTGTAACCCGTTGACAGTGCATGTTTGCTGAAAGCATCACGTTTATCAGGTGAATAGCCCAACTGAAATTTTTTGATGATACTTTCTCTGAAATCGCGTTCCTTAAAATAACCAAGGCCAATCGATTTCCCTTCATCGGTATTGAAAAGTGTATCAGAAAAGTAGTTTAAAGCAAAACTATTTAAATTAAAAAGTCGTTCACGCTCATTCAAAGCAACGATTTCTTCGGGCGTTTGCTGGCGTTCTTCAATTTCAATCTGGTACTTTTTGGCGAGGTAGCGAAGTGCTTCGGGGTAGGAAGCGTGTTCGTGTTCCATAATAAATTTTGCCGAATCACCAGCCTTGCTGCAGCCAAAGCATTTAAAAATTCCTTTGGAAGGCGATACCGTAAAAGAAGGCGATTTCTCCTGATGGAAAGGACACAATCCAATCAAATTGCTTCCGCGACGTTTCAAATTAACAAATTCGCCCACCACTTCTTCGATGCGCGCACTTTCTAAAATTTTTGCCGTAGTTTCTGCCGGTATCACAATGAAATAAATTTGACCGCTAAGGTATAAAATACAATGGAGTTTGATTAATTTTACTTTCAGTTAGTAATGGAATATCTAATGCTAATTCAAGGTAAATAGTTGAATATCAAATTAATACTGTTATGAATCAAGTAAAACGTCTTTATCGTTCGCGTACCAATAAAATGTTAGGCGGTGTTTGTTATGGATTTGCCGATTATTTTCAAGTCGATCCGAGTATCATTCGCATTGCCTGGGTACTGTTTACAATGTTAGGAGGTGCCGGATTGTTGGCATATCTCATTTGTTGGCTCGTTCTTCCGGAAGAACCGGCCCCTTTCTGATGTTTCACGAGGAATCGTTCTTCAGATTCCTTCAATTACAATCACGATTTCGCCCTTTATTTCTTTGGCTGAAAAATATGCAATCAGTTCGGGGAGTGTTCCTCGTTTGGTTTCTTCAAATAACTTGGTGAGTTCGCGCGAAACGGATGCCCTTCGTTCGTTTCCCATGGCATCTGCCAATTGCTGCAATGTTTTCAATAATCGGTGTGGTGATTCATATAAAATAATCGTACAAGATTGGTTTACAAGTGCTTGTATTTTTGTTTGCCGTCCTTTTTTATGAGGTAAAAATCCTTCAAAGACGAAACGATCGGCAGGTAAACCCGAGTTTACAAGTGCCGGAACAAAGGCTGTAGCTCCCGGAAGGCATTCTATTTCAATTTGTTTTTCGATACATGCACGAACCAATAAAAATCCGGGATCGGAGATGGCTGGAGTGCCGGCATCTGTTACGAGCGCCATTCTTTCGCCTGTTTCAATACGTTTTACAATACGTTCAAGTTGCTGATGTTCATTGTGTTGGTGAAAAGGTGCCATGGGCTTGTCAATTCCATAATGTTTCAGCAACATACCGGTTTTGCGTGTATCTTCCGCTAAAATCAAATCAACTTCGTTTTTTAAAATGCGAATTGCACGCAAGGTGATATCTTCGAGGTTTCCAATAGGAGTGGGGACCAAATAGAGTTTCGACATGGATATTATTTATTTTCTTTCTTTTCCTTTTTCTCAATCCATTTCTCGAATATTGATGCGCCGGAATTGACTGATGTATAATAAGAAAGTACTGTTGATAAAACAACGATTATAGCAGCTACAATAATGAGTAAAATTTCCATTATTTGTCTCTGTATGAAGGCTCGTACTGCAATTTTTCAACAAAATCGGTCAATATTCCGAAGAGTTGCTTGTAAGCAGTGAATGGAAGTTTGTCCGGAGTATCAGTAATCGTGTGATATTCATGGTTTTCGGCACCGCGTGTAAAAAGAAATACGGATGGCACACCTTTTTGATAAAACGGACAATGATCACTGTTGCACGATTCGCCACCGCGTCTGATATCAGCAAAATAGTGTTTTTCTTTGTTCAAGCTATCGAAAACATCTGCGGCACGCGGATATTGAAAGCCGTTTACAATAGATAAACCCTCGCTTCCGGTGCCAACCATATCGAGGTTAATGACAAATTTTGTTGCCCCCAACGGAAAAAGCGGATTGTTTGCAAAATAGGTTGAACCCATTAAACCAACTTCTTCTCCAGAAACCAGGATGAAAACCATTGTATAATAAGCTTTCTTAGGATTATTTTTGTAATAATGTGCAAGGTCAAGAACTGTTGCTGTACCGCTCGCGTTGTCACTTGCGCCCGGAAACATTGTTTTTTTTCCCATTTGTCCGAGATGATCGTAATGGGCCACAAAAACAAAAAATGAGTCAGGTTGAATGCATCCCTTGACAAAACCAACTACATTTGAAGTTTCGTGTTTTTCAACGAATTTGGTCTCTAAATTGATCGTAAGTGTCTTATTATCATGACTTAATAATTTGTCATTTATTTTAAGTATGAGGTTATCAGATTGTTTCTTGCCTCCCGAAGCATGCCACCACATACTTCCATTTACACGTTGTACCAAAGCCTGAACGCCGGGAATTCCATTTTTGTAAGCGTTTTTCACAGCCTCGGGAACAACCAGCATTTTATTTTGTAAATCGTTGGTGTCTATCGATTTATAGATCGATTGCAGTAATGTAATGGTATCATCTAACCAAATCAATTCATAAGTTTTGTTGATTGATTTCGCTGATGGATGAACAATAAAATCCTTTCCCGGAATTAGTTTTTTATCATCAAGCGTTACATTCACGCGTGATGGAAAAGTATTCATCCCAAATGAATAATGCTGGTAATAATCAGGTGTGTAGGAAGCCAGACCCATTTTTTTCATTTCCTTTGAAATGAAAGCCGCTGCCTTGGCATCACCATTATTTACATATCCTCTTCCATGAAAAGCCTTGGATGTTAATTTTTTCTCAACCAAATGAATATAGTTAATATCTTGAGCAACAGTATATTGTGATAAGGAAAGTCCTATAATCAACAAAAAAAGCGTGTAATATTTGTGTAATTTCATTAGGCTTGGAATTTTCTATCGATCAAATCGTTTAGTTTCTTTATGACAGGCGAATTTGGCGCCCATTGAAAAGCAACACTGAGTTCGATAAGGTAAGTTTTGGCGCCTTGAATATTTTTGAAATTATTCAGTTCATCCATCGCGTTGTTATATTGGTTCAGGTTTCCGCCAAACAACTCATTGATGAAGAGAAATTTCTCATTTATTCCTATAGCTGATTTCAAATCGTCAATTTTCGACTGTTGCATGCGCGCTGCAATGCTTTTATCATCAGAAATAGTGTGTTTATCGGAAACACTGTAGGTGAAGGGATCCTCAAATAAATCGAGTGTATTTACAAACGCGTTTGGACTTTTTGTTTCGTGTAAAGTTGGTTTAATTTCAGGTGCAGGTTCCAGATAAACATCTGCGGGTTGTTCATCAAATTCAACATCATCTTCCAATTCCAGATCAACATCATTTGGAGAGAATTCTTCATTCTCGGCTTCAATTTCTTCCAGATAATCCGATTCTGCATCTGTTTCAGAACTTATCTCGGTTTCAAAAGGAATGTCTGAATCTTCAATTTCCGGTATCACCAAATCAGATTTTTGAGTATTTGCAGGTAAATAATTTGGCAAATCCTGTTCAACTGATGCCGTGTTTATGGTGGGTTTCAGTTCGTGAAGAAGATCGTAAAGATTGATTATATTCCTTTTAACAGATTCTATATCAATACGATAAATATATTCAGGCTGCGATGAAATGCTTTCAATTTGAGCCTGAATGAGCGAAATTCGAGAGCGAATATCCGACAGTAATTTGTTTTGTTCCATTCTTATTTTGTGTGCTTAGACGATCAATAATAACTTATTTTTGCACTAAATAGCGTATAAAGTTACACAGAACCCAATAATTTTTTAATGTTTCTCGAAAAAGAATCAAATAATAAGCAAAGGAGTGGCTGGATTGAGGTAATTGTCGGGTCGATGTTCTCTGGTAAAACCGAAGAATTGATCCGCCGCCTGACACGAGCACGCATTGCCAAACAACGTGTTGAGATTTTCAAACCACAGATTGACACACGGTATAGCGAAGAAGAAGTTGTTTCGCATAATGCCAATTCAATCAGATCGAATCCGGTACAAAGTGCGTCACAGATATTATTTTATACCAGTCAGGTTGATGTTATTGGGATTGACGAAGCGCAGTTTTTTGACGAAGAACTGGCAACGGTTTGCAATCAGCTTGCCGATGCGGGTTGCCGCGTTATTGTTGCCGGACTTGATATGGATTTTCAGGGAAAACCATTTGGTCCGATTCCGAAATTGATGGCTATTGCCGAGTATGTTACTAAGGTTCACGCCATTTGTATGGAATGTGGGAATCTGGCGCAATATTCACACCGAAAGATTGCAGGTGACAAATTGGTAATGTTAGGTGAAACAGAGAGTTATGAACCACTTTGTAGAAACTGTTATCTGGAAGCAAGAAACCATTCGCTACATTAAAATGGAAATCAGCGAAAAGGCAGTTTATTTTCTTAAAACCAGGCTCACCATCCCGATAATGGTTTCACCTTCGTAGATATCGATATTGTATATCCCAGGAACTAAATCTTGTGTATCACGCCGGTCCCAGTAAACACAAATTTCCTGATCAACATTGCGATAATCAATCGGCTGCATGATTGAATACTGAAGACGTTCACCTCTGAACAAGAAGGAATATTCTTCGCCTCGGCCTTTGGAAAGAATTTTCTTGTCGGGCTGTGCTATTCGTAAATAAATATTTTTATTGCCTGAAGGAATGATATTGTTACCCGAAAGTGTAAAGCAAATTTTGATTTTTTCAAGTTTTTTCACCTTGTCGGTTTCAGTTTCTGAAGCGCCTTTCTGACGAACACCAACGGCTTTCACATCGAATGTTTTGAAAACAGCTGCCAATTCAACTTTATCGTTCAACTCATCCTTGGCTTTATTCAGTTGTACATTGCGTTTGCGTTCAATCGTAACTTCTTCTCGGATACGTTCATTTTCTTCCGTAAGTTCTCTGTTCACAGTGTAAAGCGAATCCATCTGACGCACATAACCTTGTGAAATTACCTGAAGGCGTTCTAATTTTTTCTTGATCTTGTAATATTCCCATTCGGTATCGAGCAATCTCCTTATTTCAGCGGCATTAGCTTGAATGAGGCTATCTTTGGCAACGAGTGAATCGGCAAGGTTACCATACGCTTCTCTGGTTTGGTTGTGAACGAGTATCAGGCTATCGACTTCAAGTTGCAGACTAATTCGTTGCTCCTCTTTTTCAGCTTGTAAAACACGCAGATTCGATTTGGTCGAGATTAGCCAAATAGATAACATAATGATAAGCAAAGCAAAAATAACAAGCAGAATATAGATCCATCGGGTGGCATTGGGTGATGGAATAGGATTTGAAAACTGAGCTGAATCTTCGGTCATAATGTGAATAATTGAGGCGCAAAACTACGAAATTCCAGTCATTTGTGCAAATTTTGTATTTATAGGTTTGGCTTTACAAAGAAAATAGTATTGGATTTATACGTGATCAAAACGAAAGATTATTTTAAATGCTCCCAATACCATTTGCAAGCCTCGGTTAATCCCTTTTTTAAGTCAAACTCAGGATTGTAATTGAGAAGTTTTCTTGCTTTATCAACTGATGCCAGCGAATGAGGAATATCTCCTTTCCGATAAGGACCATATTGAATCTCAACCTTTGCAATGTCAGAATCGTATTGCGTGAGCGTTTCGCGAAGCCAGTTAGCCAGTTGGTTCAGATTGGTTCGATCGCCATAAGCCACATTGTAAACCTGATTAATAGCTTCCGGTGAGTCGGTTAATGCAGCAAGCATATTTGCCTGTATCACATTATCAATATAAGTGAAATCGCGGCTATAATCGCCCTCACCATTGATTAAAATTGGTTTATGTTCGATGAAACTAAGCACCCATTTTGGTATCACAGCAGCGTAGGCACCGTTGGGATCCTGACGCCGGCCGAAAACATTAAAATAGCGCAATCCAATGGATTCAGTGCCATAGGTTCGGGCAAAAACATCGGCATACAATTCATTCACGTATTTTGTGATGGCGTAAGGCGACAATGGTTTGCCAATTTTATCTTCCACTTTTGGAAGACTTTCTGAATCGCCGTAAGTACTTGAACTGGCAGCATAAATGAATCGTTTTACACCGGAATCACGTGCAGCGATGAGCATATTTAATGAACCGCCTATGTTTACAGCATTCGTTGTAGCCGGATCGTTTATGGAACGTGGAACGGAACCTAATGCCGCTTGATGGAAAACGAAAACCTGATTTTTACAAGCATCTGCGCAGGTTTCAGCATTACGTATATCTCCTTCGATAAGTCGAAAGTTAGGATTCATTTCGAATGGCTCGATATTGTGCCTATGACCAGTGGCAAAATTATCGAGGCAGGTTACATTGGCTCCTTCAATAAGGAGTTTTTCAATCAGATTTGAACCAATGAAACCGGCTCCACCAGTAACCAAAATAGGGATGTTGTTAAATAGGTTCATAGTTTAAAATATTTAATCGTATTGCAAATATCAGTAATTCAAATAGATATATTGAATTTATTGTCAAAATCAGTTTTTGATTGGTTCGACTTTTGACCGTTGAATATTGAGTGTAATGACATGACCAATTGATTCAATATTAATCATCAAACGCATTTTATTCTTGTATTTCAGCATTTTACCAATCAATCCTTCCATCGGGCCTGTTTTTATCCGCACCAACTGACCTTCTTGTAATTTCATTTCTTCTTCTTCTTCTGAAATTTCATCAAATTCGTTCAGGTATTGCCGTATTGCTATAATCTGATTTTCGGGTATTGCCACCGCCTTGCCTTCAAAAGTGATAAATCGTACAACACCCGGTGTATTTAGAACCTTAAAATATTCCAATTCGCTGACTTTGACAAAGATATAAGAACGGAAAAGCGGCACATCAATTTTCTTTTTGCGGTCGCTCCATTGTCGCCACTTCGTTACCATTGGGAGATAAACTTCAATACCAAGATGCTGCAACTCAACATAAACCTTCTTCTCGTTCAGAGATTTGGTATATAATGCAAACCATTGATATTGTGACATATATTTGAAATATTTTTTGTTAATTAATGACGAAAAACGAATTATCTACGCCATGAAACTGCCATTCAATGTTTTCATCTCACTTTTAACAAAGAGGGTGAAAGAATTTCTTATTTTCTTTCACCCCGATATATTTTGATAAGTATGATTGCTTAAACCTTGTTCATCAAGCGTTTCATAAAGCCTTGTTTTGTATCAGTCTTTTCATCGGTATAATATCCATAACCGTATCCATAACCGTATCCATAACCGTATCCATAACCATATCCATAACCGTATCCGTAACCATAACCATAACCGTATCCACCGTCCATGCGGATGTCGTTTACAAGAATACTCATTGGAATTTTACGTTCTTCAATATCTTTTATGATAGCTTCAAAAATTCGCTTGTGTGTATAGTTTTGGCGAACGATGAAAAGGTTTACATCGGAATGTTTCAAAAGCAGGAAAGCATCTGTTACAAGCCCAATTGGCGGTGTGTCGATGATGATATAGTCATATCTTTCACGTAATTCTTTAAATAATGTTGTACACTTTTCAGAAGCAATCAACTCAGCCGGATTTGGTGGAATTTTACCTGCCATAATCAAATCGAGATTTGGCACTTTTCCTGAAGGTTGAATAATCTGATCGAGTGTGTGTTCGTTTTTCAGATAAGTACTTAAGCCAGTTGTATTTTGTGCACCAAAATCCTGATAGATTTTTGGTTTACGTAAGTCGAATCCCAACAACACTGTTTTTTTACCATACATCGCATAAATAGTTGCTAAGTTAATGGAAACGAATGTTTTACCCGCGCTAACCATATCAGCAGTGACCATGATAACACATTTTTCATTGCCTTGCACCAAAAACTCAATGTTTGTACGAACCGACCGGAATGATTCGGAGATGGATGATTTTGGCGATTCGGCCACTACAAGCTGCGTATCTTTATTGTTGTGCATAATTTGCCCAACAATTGGTAAGCTCGTTGCTTTTTCGATGTCTTTTCGATCGACCACTTTATCATTCAGGTAATCGCGACCGAAAATATATGCCAAAGGAATCAATAATCCCAATAGCAATGCGATGGTGTAATTGAGGCTCTTTTTTGGGAAAACAGTTTCACTCAATGATGCCTCAGCCTTATCAACTATTTCATTATCAGGAGAATTGCTGGCTTTGGTTATTTGAGCTTCAGCACGTTTTTGCATCAGGAAATTATAAATGGTATTGCTGAGTTCGAATTTTCGCTTGTATCCGATCAACAAACGTTGTGTGCCTGGCAACTTTTTCAATTCCTGACCTATTCCTCCAATACGTGCGTTGAGGTCGGAAATGGCCTGATCAGAATTATAAATAATATTCGAAATATTTTCGATAAGGGCTTTTTTTGTATTGCTAATCTGAGAGTTAATACTGATCACCAAAGGGTGCATATCGGTAGATGAAAGCAACTGTTCTGTTTTCTTTGCTGATAGATTCACCAACTCTTCAACCAACCTGTTCAGCAATGGATCCTCAATACCCATGGCACTTGGCGCGATCAATTGTTCGGGGTGATCGAGATTGTTGACAAGGTATTTTTTTAAACTTTTATAATATTTTGATTTTACAGCCAATTCAGCTTTTTGGTTATCCAAATCTGTCAATACATCAAAAACCTGCTGCGATTGTTTATCAAGATCCATCAGATCATTGCTGGTTTGAAAATCCTGAAGGTCAATTTCTGCACGGCTCAATGAATCCTGGATATCAACCAATTGCGAATCTATAAAACGAATTGTGTTCTCCGCAATCTCATTTTTCTTTTCCAAACCACGTTGTAGATATGTATCAATCAGATTGTTGAGAAAATCGGCTGATTTCTCTTTAATCGAACCTCTCAATGAAATATCAACGATGGAAGCCTCACGGTTTATGGGTTCTATTTTGAAACCTCTTAAAAGTTTCAAAGAAGATTCGTAATCGTTTAACACAAACTGCAAACGGCTTTTTGTGTCTTTTTCAGCATCAAAACGTTCGTTTAAAACGATTCGAAACCTATTGTAACCATTATCGATCCATTCACCGAAACGATGAGATCCTTCCCATTTTAGCTTTTCAATCTTTGCACCGGGAATCATCTTGGCTTCCAGAAAATTATATTTACTAATATTTTCTCCGTCAGCATCCAGGGTAAATTGTTCTGTATTTAAAATAGTGAGATTATACATTAATGAAACAGATTGCGGCGCAGAGAAATCGACTTCCACTTCATAAGGTGCAGTTCGGTATTGTTCGCTTTTAATGAAACTTTCTTCAACAAAGTATATGACCTCAATATTCATTTCCTTTACAACACGCCAACTGAGCGTATAGGACATCAAAACACCGATTTCATTTTGTAGGTTTTGTTGCGCGTTCAAACCTATGCCTCCAAGAAGTGCTGTGGCATCCAGACCACCCTTTTTATCGCTTTTAACAAGTACAGAAGCTTTTACTTCGTACACCGATTTGGTGTATTTATTAAACATAAAGGCAACAAGCAGCGAAATGAATATTGAAATGGCAAACAAATACCAGAAGCGAGCTAATTTGAAAAAAAGTGCTTTCAGGTCGATGGATTCTTCCTGCTGATAGGGTTGTAAATTTTCCACAGTATTGTGTTTTATTGGATATAACTTAACAAAAGAATAAGGGTTGAGAGGGCAGAAAAGATTACTGCATAGGGGAATTCAGCAAAAGTAAACTGCTTTCCTTTAAGTGGTTGGATATATAGAATATCGTTCGGTTTCATATAATAGTAATCGGAATTTAAAATGTCTTTGGAAGAAAGATCGACTATATGTGTTTCAGTGCCTGCTTTTGTCTGTCGTACAATTGTGACTTCATTTCTGTTGGCGAAATTGAGCATATCACCGGCCATTGAAATGGCTTCGAGAATATTGATTTCAGTTTTATAAACTTTATACTGTCCTGGTGAACGAACTTCACCAAGTATTGTGAGGTTGAAATTTACCAATTTCAC
>CANNKD010000085.1 GCA_947505205.1 Bacteroidota bacterium
GCATTGTTAAACAGATCGGATGAAGAAGCAACGCTCTGCTTCAGTTTAAACACGATCGGAATCGATGCTTCACAAGGATTCAAGATGCGTGATGTATGGAATAAGACCAACTTTCGCATCTCCTACGATGAAGCGGTTAGTTTTGCTGTTCCGGCTCATGGCATTGTTGTAATTAAGGTAAAAGGGAAGATGAAACAATATAATGTATTTCATACCGAAAATTAAAATCACCCTGCATTCGCAACCAATTCTCCGCAAATAAATTCCGAGGCTTTTCCATCGCCAAAAATAGGAATAAAATTAATTGAATCCATATATTGAAACGATTTCCATGCGTCCACAATTTTCTCATTATCAGCATTTACCAAAATAGCAGCGCCAACATCAACAATCTCTCTCCATTCAGTTTCGGAACGAAGAATAATGCATGGTTTTTCGAAAAAATAGGCTTCCTTTTGAACGCCACCGGAGTCGGTGATAACCATGGAAGCATTTTTCTCAAGCAAGATCATATCTAAAAAGGAAGCGGGTGGTATGAATATGATTTCATTTGATGACTGAACAGTATCAAATAACTGTTTATCAAGTATTTGAGGTAACATTTTTGCGGTGCGTGGATGAATTGGCAATACAATCTGCTGTTTACTCAATGATGCAATTTCGACCAGTGCACGAAAAATACTATTCAAGCGTTTGGGCTGATCGGTATTATTGTCGCGATGAATGGTGCTAAGTATAAAACTATTACTAATAAGCTGATTATCTGATAAGATGTTGGATTTTGATTCTGCAATTTTAGAGAAATACAAACTATTATCATACATTACATCACCACAATGGTAAATTTTGGGATTATCGTTTGAATGTGGTGAAACTGCATGTTCATTAAATCCTTCATTTACAAGATTGTCGAATCCGGTTTTGGTGGGCGAAAACAATAAGGTAGAACAGTGATCGCAAAGAATACGGTTGATTTCTTCGGGCATTGATTTATTGAAAGACCGCAGTCCCGCTTCGATGTGTGCGATAGGAACATGCAGTTTTGAAGCGGCAACCGCACCGGCTAATGTAGAATTGGTATCTCCGTAAAGCACGATATAATCCGGTTTTTCTTTCAAAAGAATCTCTTCTATACCAACAATCATTTTGGCCGTCTGGACTCCATGACTCGCCGATCCAACGTTCAAATTATAGCTCGGTCGAGGTATTTCCATCTCATTGAAAAAAACCTCCGACATATTTTCATCATAATGCTGACCGGTATGCACGATAATTTCTTCAATCTGATCATGAAACCCAGTCCTTATTGCTCTACTGAGTGCGGCAGCTTTGATAATTTGTGGACGAGCACCTATTATTGTTACAATATTGATTTTCATCTATTTATGAATAATTGTATTGTTTTTTTTTTGCAAATTTACTTTATTATGATCAAAACGTCCCATTCAAATGTAAAGGCTTCTTCAATTATCTAACTTTCAACAACTTGCCAACCTCTACACTATCACTGGCATTCAGTTTATTCATTTTCAACAATCGGTCAAGCCGGACACCGTACAACTGACTTACGCCATACAAAGATTCGCCGCTGCGAAGAATATGTTCTTTGACTTCAAAAGCTTTTCTGTGTTTCTTTGCCAGATAAATCATCATGCCCTTCTGAGGGAGTGAACCTTTTGGAAGATCATTGTATTTATAAAGTTGATAAGCATATATACCAGCTTCTTTGGCAAGGGAATCAAAAGTATCATTTTCACGTGCGAAAATCAAAATTACACCATTGTTTTGATGAATAAATCGTCCACTTTTCAACTTTCCAACTACCTCATAATCACTTGGATTAACAGGAATGAAAGTATAACTGATCGCTATTAGGTTGTCTGTAATCTGTGAATCCTTTTTCTTCAAAACAATTTTATCGAACTGTGTAAGATTATACTTCTCAATAATTGTAATTAACAGTTCAGGATAGCGTGTATTTGTAGCATAACCGGCATTCTTCAGACCAGTGGCCCAACCTTTGTAATCAGATATATTGAGCAAAAAGAGACCCGCATAACGTTTTCGCTGACTTAAAAAAAGTGAATGATCATTATACGATTCCTGGGCGTTTCTATATGACCTAAAACACTCATTGGGTGCATCATCTGTATAAAAATAGGTTTTCCCAGTCCATCCTTCATGACATTTAATCCCAAAATGATTATTAGCTTTTCGTGCAAGGTCACTATTGCCACTCCCCGATTCCAAAATTCCTTGTGCCAGCGTAATTGATGCCGGAATTTTATATTCACGCATGGCTTCCATGGAAATATCCTTATATTTTTCAATATATTCCTCCGTTGAAATACGATTCTGACTATGAACGACAACAAAGGAAAAGACAAAAAACAGGAGTAAATTGTATCGGCAAACCTTGCGAGGCATCATTTTCATATATAAAAGCAAATATACCTTTTTGATTGAATAACGAACATTTTTTCAAGAATAAGGTTCAATTCACCTCGAATTTGGTAATTTCAGCCAATTTTTATAATCAAAACAAGATGGAACTCATTACGAAATATTTCAAATCGTTAACTAACAATCAGTTAGAACAATTTGAAGCTCTAAAACCTATTTTCGAAGATTGGAACAGCAAAATAAATTTGATTTCGCGCAAAGACATGGATCATTTTTATGAACGTCATATTTTGCACAGTTTAGCCATTGCACAGTACATTAAATTTCCGGCGAAATCGCAAATTTTGGATGTTGGAACCGGTGGTGGATTTCCGGGAATACCGCTTGCAATCATGTTTCCTGATTGTGAATTTCTATTGGTTGATAGTATTGGTAAAAAAATAATGGTCGTAAATCAGATTAGCGAACATCTGAAGCTAACGAATGTGAAAGCAATTCAAATGCGGGCCGAAGATGTTATAGGGCAATTCGATTTTATCGTGAGTCGCGCCGTCACAAAATTACCGGAGCTATTAAGCTGGGTGGGGAAAAAATTCCATGGCAGAAGCCGCGGGAGCCTTCCAAATGGAATCATTCTGTTAAAAGGAGGTGATCTGCAAGATGAATTATATGATATACCGTCGAGATGGATTGTTCAACAACATTCAATCAGCAAATGGTTTAAGGAGGAGTATTTCGAAACAAAACAGTTGATTCATATTTTTTAAACACACATACCAATCATTATCAATCTATTAACAAAAATAAAGGGAAACAACCGATATTATAAAATAAACCTTTGGAATATTTGCATAAATTCGCCTGCTTAAAAAAAATTAACTCTAATTATTATGACAAAATCTATCTCACATTCACTGCGCGAATCAAAGACCGCACGATGGTCTGCATTAGCAATCGTATCATTTACGATGCTTACCGGGTATTTCCTGACTGATGTTATTGCACCTTTAAAAGGCTTATTGGAAGGCCATTTAAGCTGGACAAGTTCCGATTTCGGATTCTTCAACAGTGCCTATGGCTGGTTCAATGTTTTCCTCGGAATGCTGATACTTGGTGGCATTATCCTCGACAAAATGGGTGTTCGTTTTACCGGATTAATGGCAACCATCGTTATGGTTTCGGGTACTGCCTTAAAGTACTGGGCAGTATCCACTCATTTATTAGATGGGCAGTCATGGCATATTCTCTGGTTCGATGTAAATGCCCAAGTTTTCTTGGCGGCATTGGGATTCGGTATTTTTGCTGTGGGTGTTGAGGTAGCTGGTATAACTGTTTCAAAAATCATTTATAAATGGTTTAAAGGAAAAGAACTCGCATTAGCGATGGGACTCGAGATGGCAACTGCCCGTTTGGGCACTGCATTGGCACTGGCAACATCAGTCCCAATTGCAAAGGCATTGGGAGTAACTGATGTATCACGTCCGATTTTACTCGCCCTAATCCTGCTTTGCATCGGGGTGCTTGCATTTATTATATATATTTTCATGGATAAGAAACTTGATGCTTCCGAACCGGTAAAAAGCAGCCAGACCATGGAAGATGAAGCTTTCAGAATGTCGGATATCATTCAGATTGTCACCAACAAAGGCTGGTGGTATATCGCCATATTGTGTGTATTATTCTACTCCGCTGTTTTCCCTTTTTTGAAATATGCAGCTGATTTAATGGTAAATAAATTTGGAGTCTCTGACGATCTTGCTGGAACCATCCCTTCGATGCTCCCATTTGGAACAATCTTACTCACACCCTTCTTCGGAAGTTTATACGATAGAAAAGGAAAAGGTGCGAGCATCATGATTATAGGCGCTTTCTTACTGATATTCGTTCATACCATGTTTGCCATTCCATTTTTAAATCACTGGATTATCTCAATTATCCTAATTTTAATCTTAGGTGTTGGGTTTTCATTGGTTCCATCAGCCATGTGGCCATCTGTTCCAAAAATCATACCTGAAAGGCAATTAGGTACAGCCTATGCACTTATTTTCTGGGTTCAGAACTGGGGATTGATGGGTGTTCCAGCATTAATTGGCTGGGTTCTTGAAGAATACTGTATAACCGGGCAAACTGTTCGCGATGGCTTTACTGTAAACACCTACGACTATACTTTACCTATGACGATTTTCGCCGGATTTGGTGTACTGGCACTTCTGTTTGCTTATCTGCTTAAACGTGAAGATGAACTTAAAGGTTATGGCTTACAAAAACCAAATATACAACACTAATATTTTCGGATAAAATTTTAATAAAAGGAGCTCTAATATGATTGGATCTCCTTTTTTTTTACACACTTCCGGATAGATAGCAGTATTGAACCGAGTTGATCATCACAAATAAGGTTTACCGAAAAGACAGAATATCAAGCTAACCTGACGATTTAGTTAAAAACCTGTAAATAAAACTGAATCTCAAACCTATATTCAATCATTTTTTTTACTTTTATCCCAATGAAATAAAATTACTTTAAAATAAATAAAAAGGCATTATGAGCAAATCCATTCTCGATCTTGAGCCAAAAGAAGTTTGGTCCAATTTTTATTCTCTGACACAGATTCCCCGACCTTCAAAACACGAAGATAAAATTCAGGAATTTATGGTTAATTTCGGACAATCACTTGGTTTAGAAACCATTAAAGATGAAACCGGAAACGTTATCATCAAAAAACCAGCTACTCCAGGCATGGAAAATCGCATGGGCATTGTTTTGCAGGGTCATCTCGATATGGTTCCACAAAAAAATAGTGACAAGGCACATGATTTTACCATCGATCCGATTACCACAATCGTTGATGGCGAATGGGTAAAAGCCGACTCAACTACACTTGGAGCCGACAACGGTATTGGAGTCGCTTCGGCAATGGCTGTACTGGCATCGACAGATTTAGTTCATGGTCCAATCGAAGCGTTGTTTACCTGCGATGAGGAAACCGGTATGACAGGAGCAAACTTACTCAAAGCCGGTTTATTAGCAGGTGATATTTTACTGAATCTCGATTCGGAAGATGAAGGTGAATTGTATATCGGCTGTGCAGGTGGCATAGATTCGACCGGTGTTTTTACTGTAAGTTTTGATGCCGTCCCAGCAGGTTCAAGTGCTTTCAGACTAACTGTTAAAGGCTTAAAAGGTGGTCACTCAGGCTTGGATATCAACCTTGGACGTGGCAATGCAAACATCATTCTGAATGCGCTTTCAAAAATGGCAGCAGAGAAATTTGGTTTACGTATTTCAGCTGTGAATGGCGGAAATTTGCGTAATGCAATCCCTCGTGAAGCCTTTGCTTCAGTAGTTGTGCCTTCAGAAAATGAAGTCAATTTCACTAAGTTTGTCGAGGAATTCACTGTCATTGTAAAGGAAGAATTCGCTGTTGCTGATGGCAATCTTCAGATTGTATGCGAAAAAACTGAAGTTCCTGCACAGGTAATTGACCTCAATACCCAAACCGGTTTATTCGAAGCGGTTAGCAAATGTCCGAATGGCGTAATTGCTATGACAGCTGATATGCCTGATGTAGTTGAGACATCCTCAAATCTGGCAATTGTACGTCTGGAAAACGATCAAATTATGATTGCATGTTTGCAACGCAGCTCGGTGGATGACTCCAAATCTTTATTGGCAAAACAAATCTGTGATGTATTTACAAAAGCAGGTGCAAGTGCTTCAACTTCAGGCGAATATCCAGGTTGGAAGCCAAACATCAATTCACCGATTTTGAAAACCATGAAAGAGGTTTACAACAATAAATTTGGAAAAATACCCGAAGTAAAAGTGATTCATGCTGGTCTGGAATGTGGAATTTTAGCCGGTGCTTACCCACATTGGGATATGATTTCATTTGGGCCTACGATCCGTCACCCACATTCTCCTGATGAAAAGGTAAAGATTGAGACTGTTGGTCTTTTCTGGGATTATCTTGTTGAAACATTAAAAGAAACACCTGTAAAAGAATAAATTAGTTTATTGAATTTCAACTATTTACAGTATTATTCAGATAATTTTAATATTTTTTTAATCGTTTGCTTTGGTAAAATGGAATATATTTTTACCTTTGCACTCCCAAAAATAAGGCAAGATGAAACGTACATTTCAACCCTCAAACAAGAAGAGGAAAAACAAACACGGATTCAGAGAAAGAATGTCAACTGCAAACGGTCGCAAGATTATTAAGGCCCGCAGAGCTAAAGGCAGAAGAAAATTGACTGTTTCTGACGAGCGTTAATATTACGCAAGTCATAAGGATAATTGTTTAAGGTTCAGCAGAAGGTGGTGTTATACATTGCCTTCTGTTTGTTTTATATAATCAGCCACTATTTGACAACAAACATCTCAATAATTAATCGTACCACCTTCCTGTTCTTGCATCAAATACGATATTTTAATTAATTTCGCAGCTAAGTAGATTTAGAATATTTTTTTCATGGAACAACTTCTTTCATTCATTTTTTGGACGATCGTTATCTTTTATGTCTTTCGTTTAATTTTTCGATATCTCGTACCTTTTTTACTGGTTCGATTTGTTAAAAAGATGCAAAACAATATGACAGGTGGATTCACGCAACCGACTGATAAGCCACAACAAGAAGGCGAAATTAAAGTAAAATATACGCCTAAAGAACCCGCAAAATCAGATTCAAATATTGGAGAATATATTGATTATGAAGAAATTAACGATAATAATAAACCCAACTGACATGATGAATCAAACCATTAACTGGAAGAAAATTTTCCCGTTTGTAACCGCAATACTTGTTTTCATCGGCATAACACTGGCCTATTTCAGTCCTTTGCTCGAAGGCAAACGATTGGATCAGCACGACATCAATATGTTCAAAGGTATGTCGAAAGAAATCATGGATTATCGTGAAAAAACCGGTGAAGAAGCGCTTTGGACGAATTCGATGTTTGGTGGAATGCCCGCCTGGCAAATTTCAGTGGTGTATAACGGCAATTTAATCCGTTATGTGAAACAGATCATCACTTTAGGATTGCCTTATCCTGCAAGTGCGGTTTTCATGTATTTATTAGGGTTTTATATTTTATTATTAGTGCTTGGCATCGACCCATGGCTGAGCATGGCCGGAGCAATCGCATTTGGATTCTCATCCTATTTTTTTATTATCATCGGTGCCGGCCACACTTCAAAAGCGTATGCCATCGGTTATATGGCTCCTGTTCTCGCCGGAATTATCCTCACATATAAAGGTAACTATTTGAAAGGTAGTTTATTAACTGCGATCGCCTTAGCACTTGAAATTGAAGCAGGACATCTGCAAATCACCTATTATCTTTTGTTATTGGTCGTTTTGATCGGACTTGCTCAGTTAATTGATGCCATCAGATTTAAAAAATTACCGCATTTTTCAAAAGCAACCGGATTTTTAGTCATTGCGGCCGTGTTTGCAGTATTAACACATATTACAAATCTTTACGCCGCTTACGATTACGGAAAAGATACGACACGCGGAAAACCAATTCTAACGAATGATGTTAGCGATCAGACCAATGGCCTCGACAGAAGCTATATCACACATTGGAGCTACGGAATTGGGGAAAGCTGGTCATTAATGATACCCAATGCCAAAGGCGGTGCATCAGCACAAATTGGTTCAAACAACCCCGCTTTGGACGGTATGGAAAGAGGCTTTAAACAAGCATTAGCACAACAAAATGCCTATTGGGGGGACCAACCCGGCACTTCTGGACCGGTTTATGCAGGTGCCATCATCATGTTTTTGGCGGTACTTGGAGCCTTTTTTGTGAAAGGAAAATACAAATGGGTATTGTTGGCTGCTACTTTCTTGTCGATAGTTTTAAGCTGGGGCAAGAACTATATGCCATTCACAAATTTATTCCTCGATTACATCCCAGGTTACGATAAATTCCGAGCCGTGACCATGACACTTGTAATCGCAGAATTATGCTTACCATTATTGGCTTTCATGGGACTGTATGAATTGTATAAAAATCCTCAATTACTTACCGAAAAGAGAAAATATTTCTATATCGCTTTTGGCTTAACCGGAGGTTTGTCGTTGTTATTTTACATCTTTCCAAACTTATTCTTCAACTTTTTAAGTTCAGAGGAAGTTATCGAATTTGCCAAAATTAAACAATCAAATCCTACGGACGCAGCTCAGATGGATCAGTTCATCAGTAAGTTAGAAGGTGTTCGTGTCGCTATTTTTAAAGCAGACGCTATCCGCAGTTTTCTATTTATCGCATTTGCAGCCGGTTTGATTTTTACCTATAGCATCAATAAAATAAAACAACAATGGCTGATTGCGGCACTTACATTGCTGATTGTTGTTGACATGGTTACAGTGGATAATCGCTACTTAAACAACAGTAAATTTGTTGCAAAACGCAAAGCCGAAGTGCCATTTCAGGCTACAATTGCCAACAAAGAAATCCTTAAAGATACGGACCCCGGTTACCGGGTTTTGGATGTTACAAACAGCACATTTAACGACGCTTCTACATCCTATTTCCATCGATCAATAGGAGGTTATCATGGAGCTAAACTTCAACGTTATCAGGATATTATAGAGCATTATCTTCAATTTGAGATTTCGGAATTTGCCAAGGTAATGAATAACAAACCCGATTTGAATTCAGTAAGTAAGCAACTTCAAACTGCGCAAATACTGAATATGCTTAACACCCGTTACATCATCTACAATCCACAGACAGCGCCAATTCCCAATTTGAGCAGTTTTGGAAGTGCGTGGTTTGTTGATCAAATCCAATGGGTTGACAATGCGAATGAAGAAATCGATCAAATTGGTAAAGTAGATCTGAGAAACACTGCTGTTATTCATTCAGAATTTAAGCAGAAACTAAGCCAGTTCTCCCCTGCTTTTGATACAGTTTCAAAAATAGAACTTGTTAAATATGAGCCGAATAAACTTGAATATGAGGCTGTAGCTACCAAAAACGCATTGGCAGTATTCTCTGAAATGTGGACAAATAAAGGTTGGAAAGCATATATTGATAATCAAGAAGTTCCAATAATCAGAGCAAACTATCTTTTAAGAGCAATCGAAGTTCCTGAAGGAAAGCATACAATTGTAATGCGCTATGAACCAACGATTTGGTCAATTGGTCAAAAAATATCTTTTATCAGTTCATTCTTACTTTTGGCTGGTGCCATCGCACTACTTTTTTTGGATTATCGTAAGAAAAGTTTGGCAAAAAAGGAATGAAACGCGTTCTCATTATAAGCTATTACTGGCCACCTTCAGGTGGTGGTGGTGTTCAGCGTTGGTTGAAATTTACAAAATATCTACGTGAATTTGACTGGGAACCAATTATTTACACACCAAGCAATCCTGAAATACCTGAGATTGACAATAGCTTGTTAGCGGAAATTCCAGTAGATATGTTGGTTTTAAAAACCAAGATTTGGGAACCATATCGTTTTTACAAAATTCTGACAGGTAAAAGTCCGGACGAAAAAATCCAGACTGCTTTCCTATCCGAAAAAGGGAAACCAAGTCTGGGTGAGAAAATAAGTGTCTGGATAAGAGGTAATTTCTTCATTCCTGATGCGCGTTGCTTCTGGATAAAACCATCAGTGAAATTTTTAAGTAATTGGTTGAAGAAAAGCCATGTTGATGCAATTGTTTCGACAGGTCCGCCACACAGCATGCATTTGATTGCCATGAAGTTACATGATGAATTGAGAATACCATGGTTAGCCGATTTCCGTGATCCATGGACGAATATTGACTTTTACAACGAATTGAAACTCAGTAGAAAATCAGATGCCTTACACCACAAACTTGAAAAAGAAGTTTTATTAAAAGCAGACGCAGTTACAGTTGTCAGTCGCGGTATGCTTTTGGAATTTGAGCAAATCGTTGATCGGCCTATAAAACTGATTACCAATGGCTTTGATGAAGATGACATTCAAAACATGGGTGATATTATGTCTGACTCCAAATTCAGCATTGCTCATATCGGATCGCTGGTGAAAACCAGAAATCCGTTGGCACTCTGGGAAGCTTTGAAAAAATTAATCGATGAAGTTGATGGTTTTAGAGAAGCACTGGAAATTAAACTTGTCGGAAAAATTGATTTCGAGGTAAGAAATTCAATTAAACAGTTCGGGTTGGAATCATATGTTAAAGAGATAGACTATTTACCTCATAACGAAGTAGTTAAAGAGCAAATACGTTCGCGTGTTTTGCTTCTTTTAATCAATAATACACCCAATGCGAAGCTTATTTTAACCGGTAAAGTTTTTGAATATCTACAAACAAAACGCCCGATATTGTGCATTGGGCCGCTGGATGGTGATGCTTGTCAGTTAATTAAAGAAACCAATTCGGGATTTTGCAGTTCGTTTGACGATGTCAACACGCTTAAAAACAATGTATTAAAGCTATTTTCGATGTATAAAGAAGGAATAATTAAGATAGAAAGCAGTAAAGCGAGTCAATATAGCCGTAGAAATCTCACCCAAAAACTCGTAGGTGAACTTAACAGAATCGTCAATCTTTCAGAATCCGATCCACAAAGCTCTTAATATCGCAATCGCTGTTAAAAACGCCATATAGCTCAGCCATCAACCGATATTCAGCATCAACATTGATCGTTTTTGATAATTGTTCGTAAAAAATATTGGTAGCAATTCGTCCTTCCAATACCACTTTTTCAGAAATATCTTTCGTAAAAAAGCCTTTGCCAATCAACAATCCGAGTGTTCTGTTACGGCTGAGATCGTTTAAAGCTGTAAGTGAGAAATCGCCAAAACCACAATAATTAAACATCGTTTCGGATTTTCCGCCAAAGCGCAGAATCAAGCTTTTCATTTCGTTAATGGCTTTCGTCAAAACGAGCGAGCGCAAATTGGGTGAATCGAAATTGGCGTCCACAATTCCTATTACGATCGCATAGATATTTTTCAATATGCTTGCATATTCAACACCTTGAACATCAACACTATAATCGAGATGAATGATGGTATCCCTGAAAATTTCAATAAATTTCGGGAAGCAATTTTCGTCCGTTGACGCGATCGTGAAACCGGTTGGCTGGCCATTGATAATATCGCGGGCAAAAGATGGCCCTTTCATCATGGCAACTACATTTGGCATGAACGATTTCAAACAATCAGGAATAAGATCAAACTCATTCCCGAATCCTTTTGCAAGGTTGACAAGCACAGCATCTTGTGATATAAATGACTGATTTGCACTCAGATAACCGACTATCGCAACGGAAGGAATACCGAGAAAAATGAAATCTGCCTGCTTCAAAATTGATTTATCACCAGTGGCTCTTAAACCGTGATGCAATTTAAAATTCGGAAAATATTTCTGATTCGTATGTGCATTGTTGATCGCTTCTACAACATCCTGCTCGATAGAAAGCAATACAACATCCAATTCAGGTTTCTCAGCCAACACATTTCCCAATGAAGTTGAAATGGCACCACTGCCAATAAAGACGATTGTCTTTTGAATATTTACCATTTTTTCAGTTTTTAAAATATAGTTATTTCATGAGTTTTAACTGCTTGAATATTGCATGAAATGTTTCATTGAAATCGGTCGAAATTTTAAAGTAATAAATACCTAATCCAAACAGACCCACTAAAACTGAACTTCGTAAAGCAATATCTATCAGATAGTTGTGCATGACAGGGATAAAATATGAGACAGCAAAACTTATTGCTGTTATTCCAAGTAGATACCAATATTTAAAAGTAAATGGTTGCAGATTGAATTTACGATAAAGAAACAACCAGGAAAGAAAATTATAGGTAAAACGCGAAAGTAAAGCCGCAATGGCGCAACCAACAATGCCATACAATGGAATTAAAATTGAAGCACTAATCAATAACATAAAGACGAAGATTAATAAATACCAGGTAATCACCCTGTAATATTTCGAAAAATGAATGATCGACTGAGCCAGACTGGTGCTCATTTCGAAAACATTTGCCAAACCAATCAACAAAATAACGTATTTACCTGAAATATACTTGTTTGTAATGATTTGAAAAACATTATCGATATTGGCCGTGAGCCCAATAAAAAGCAGCAACGCCAAGATTGTCAACACAATATTACTTTTTTTGTAAATTTCGTCTATCTTTTTGATGTCATTTTCTTTCCAGCCATCTGCAATTAAAACAGAGGCGATTTTCACAACCGGTCTGGATGGAATCAGCACAAGCGTTCCAAAATAAAACGCTATGGAATAAATTCCCGTTGCACTTAAACCAAGATAATGATTGATCAATAGCGCATCAACATTGAGGATGATTACGCCTGAAAAACTGGTAACAATACCAAATAGACTCACATTTATCATTTCGCGGGCCATTGATTTGCTAACAAAGCCCTTTTCGCACCGAAAGATAAGTTCACCTTGCCGCCAAATAGACCAAATGATCAATAATGTTGGCAAACAAACTGATATTGTGTATGTTATAACTAATAATTGAAAATCATACAATTTAAAAAGATAACCCAAAACACTTGCTAAAATAAAAATTCGCTGCCACAATTCTTTGATAACGGTGCCTTTGGTTGCATTGTAAAGGATGCGGTAATAGTTATCTAGTAAGTTAAAGAAACTGGTAAAGAAGATCAATGGTATGAGATAGTAAATATACTCTACAAACATGGCCGACTTCTCGATATTCGTCTCAATTAACCATGGTTTCAGAATAAAAAAGGCCAACATCACCGCAGCTAAACCAACGAAGTTTACAGCAAAAGCAATCGAAAGAAAACCATGATGACCGCTTTCTTTGTCTCGGAAAAACGGAAAACTGCGCATCATCACCGCATTAAAACCCAAACCTGAAAACTGTGCAAAAAGTACGGAAGTAGAAACCAACAACCGCAATAAACCAACTTCATCAGTCGAAAATACTTTCGGAAACAAGATTCCGGTGGTCACAAAACCAACAAAAACTCCGATATATGAGTAAATGGTGCCCGAAATACTTTGTCGTTTGATGATTCCCATTTGATTAATTTACTTTCTTTTTCAATAAAACTATCAACCAATAGGGTTTTTTTGGTGAGATGATTACATTCAAAATGTCAATCATTGAGGCAATTACACTCAATTTGTAA
>CANNKD010000086.1 GCA_947505205.1 Bacteroidota bacterium
CAAATTATAGGCACGTGGTTGAGCTAAAACTTGTCCTTCGTTGCCCATCAACGCATAAAAAGGCTGGGCATTTACATTGAATTTCGTAATCTGAAAATCAGCAAATTTCTTACCAATGGTTTTCTTCACTTTTTTATCATAAGTCGAAGTAACCCATTCATTCTCGGGTAATTCTGTTTTATCATCAACGTATAAAGCTACTACAACATATTCATCTGTAAGTAGTTGCAACACTTTTGGATCGCTCCACACATTCGCTTCCATCTCACGACAATTCACACAACCATGCCCGGTAAAGTCGATAAACAAAGGTTTATTTTGGGCTTTCGCACAAGCCAATGCCTGATCGTAATCAAAATAACCTTCCAATCCGTGAGGAAGATGCAATTTTTCATGAAACTTAGGCGTATCACAGGTTTCAGGCGATTTGACTGCATTTCCGGAAGAATATCTGGCATTATTTCGTATGAGAGCATTCAAATCGAAATCATGTGTGTGCATTGGCGGCGTATAGCCGGATAAAGCTTTTAAGGGTGCACCAAACATGCCCGGAATAAGATAAACCACAAAACTAAATGTCAGAATCGATAAAATTAAACGTGGAACACTCAATGATTTCACTTCAGAATCGTGTGCAAATTTTATTTTTCCAAGCAAATACAAACCAAGCATAAAGAAAATGACGATCCATAAAGCAAGGTAAACCTCACGGTCAAGGATTCCCCAGTGATAAGTTTGATCGGCAACACTCAAGAATTTTAAACCAAGCGCCAGCTCCAGAAAACCAAGAACAACTTTTACTGAATTCAACCAACCACCAGATTTTGGTAATCCATGCAACCAGGATGGGAAGAAAGCGAAAAGAGTGAACGGTAAGGCAAAAGCCAATGAAAATCCAAACATTCCTACGATTGGCTTAAGTACTTGTCCACCAGCCGATTCTACCAAGATTGTACCCACAATTGGGCCTGTGCAACTAAACGAAACCAGCACCAATGTCAAAGCCATAAATACGGTTCCCATAAATCCGCCCTGATCAGCTTTTTGATCAGAAGTATTCACAAGCCAGTGTGGCATGGTGATTTCGAACATACCGAAAAATGATGCTGCAAACACTATGAATATGATGAAAAATAAAATATTTGGCAACCAATGCGTACTCAGCCAGTTGGCAATATCCGGACCTGCAACTACGGCCAGAATCGAACCAATAAGTGTGTAAATAGCGATGATTGACAAGCCATAAACAATGGCATTGATTTTGCCTTTCAGCTTACTTCCTTTATTGTTCATGAAAAATGAAACCGTCATCGGGATCATTGGAAAAACGCAAGGAGTTAAAATTGCTGCAAGTCCGCCTAAAAATGCAAGGAAAAAGAAACCCCAGAGTGTAGCTTTTGATCCGGTGATATCGTTTTCAATCGGTGTATCTTTCTTATTTTCAATAGGTTTTACAACATTTACGGCTTCAACTTCTTGTTTTTCTACAGGCATTTCTACTTTTGCGACCACTTCATCATTTCCAACTTTGAACGAAAACTCTAATTCAGCCGGCGGAATACATTTTGTATCGTCGCAGCTCATAAAATCAACAGAACCTTTTATTTCCTTCGTCCCGGAAGAAAGAAGTTTCACTTTCTGTTTAAATATTGCTTTATTTGCAAAATACTTCAGTTTTATATTGAAGTTTGGATCAAACTCTTCAATAGCTTCGCTTTCAGTTACTTTGCCGACAAACTCAACATCTTTTGTATCTAAGAATTTGAAAGTTGTTGCGGGTGGAGTCATGGGAATATCCTGCGAATACAAATGCCACTTTGGTTCTATAGAAGCCGTAAAAATCAAATCAAATTCCTTATCTGAAATTTTTTCTGTCGAAAACCGCCATGTAACAGGTTCAAGAATCTGAGAATAGCTATTTACAATTAATATTTGAAATAAAAATAAGAGGAGAACCAAACGAATTTTTTTCATAAACCTATAATTTTGATGCAAAAATACCTTTTTTGTTTAAGGTAACAGTCTTAAAAAGGCTTAAAACCTGACAAAACTGTCAAGTCTTTTAAACCAAATGGAAACCTGAAAAAGAGATGATCATAAATCAAGTTGAATTTTCAACACGCTTTTGGTTTGATCAGTAACTTTATGATTATCAGAAACACGCAGGCCTATCACCCATAGTATAGAATCGTCAGCATCACATAACAACCAGATTTTTTCTTTTTGATGTTTTGTAAAATGCTGGTCGATAAAGAAATCACTCAGTAATTTAGACCCTTGCATGCCAAACGGAATAAACCGATCGCCGCTTTTCCATTTTCGTATAATGAATGGATATAGCAGCATTTCAGCATCGAAATAACCAATTTCGGGGCTTTTGATCAGTGAAAATTCAGTATCATTTTGCTCATAAGAAAACTTCAGATTTACAGGAACTGACACTTGATTATCTTCCTTATTTACAATATATTGAGTTACAATTTCAAGATTTTCAACCGGATCTATTTCAATCCATTCGCGATTAATGGTCAAACGATGAGATGAAGAAAGAAACGTTGCTCCGGGTTCTGAATCCAAAGCCATTAAAATAGATTGTAACTGCAATCCTTTGAAACCGTAAGACGATAAACATTCAAACAATATGGATTCCAGCGCACCAAAACGTAAGAGTTTTGCTTTTTCAATCCTGACAATGTTCTCGTCAATCTGTAATAAATCTCTCATCTCCTTGCACACCAATTCTTTGTAAAGGATTTCATTCTGTGATAGATAGTCGAGGCTCTGTATCATTCCAGATTTCGATCCATCAATCAGTTTATACATTAAAGGCAGCAACTGATTGCGGATATTATTACGCAAATAATTGTTTTTTGAATTCGAGCTGTCTTCTCTGAAAAGAAGTCTGTTCAAATTTGCATAATTCTCTATATCAATTCGTTGTGCAAATAACATAGGACGAATTATATTCCCGTTCATGGATTGCATCCCGCTCAGGCCGCGGATACCTGAACTACGAAAAAGATTGATAAAAAAAGTTTCAATCTGATCGTCGAGATGATGCGCAACGGCTATAAAATCACAGCCTTGTTCCTTTGCCAGTTGTTGAAACCAGCTATACCGCAGTTCCCGTGCAGCCATTTGAATCGACATCTTATTTTGCAGAGCATAATCACTTGTTTCAAAATGCTTTACAAAAAGTTGAACATGCAGATCATCAGCAAATTTTCGAATGAAAGTTTCGTCTTCATCTGACTCCTCAGCACGTAAACCAAAATTACAATGCGCCCAAACGATGGCTTTTCCACACCGACGCATCAAATGGGCAAGCACAATGGAATCAACACCACCACTGATAGCAACAAGTATTTTGCCGTCCGGTTTTGATTTAATTAGCTGATTAAGAAATTTTTCGAATTGAACTTCCATCGGGTAAAATTACACATTCAATGATAAGCTATCCTGATAAAAACAAAAAATCCTGTCTTTTGAACAGGATTTTTCAGTTTTATCATTCAAAAACTATTCAATGGTCCAAGTTCCGCCACTGTTGAGCAGATCATCCACATTTTTAATTTTAGAGGTTTCTTTTTCATGGGCGATCGTTTCATCCATTTCATCGTTATATGTCTGAAAATCAACTGCACGGATTACTCCCAAAGCAACGGGAAACTCAGGCGGCATCATTCTTGAAAGCATCACATGCACACCCGGATCAGTTTCATGCATATTATGTACTAAAATATCGCTCTCAGTGATTCCATTTTCTCCAATTTTTACAATTTCAAGACTGGTTCCATTTAACCTGATTCCCTTGTCATTTTTTGCACCAAAAATCAAAGGTTTTCCATGTTCAATCATCATTTGATTTTCATCTTTTAATTCACGCGAAGTAATGAGTTCGTGTGCTTTGTTTGAGAAAATCACACAGTTTTGCAGCACCTCCACAACAGAAGTACCTCTGTGTTTTTCGGCTTCGATAAATATAGCCGTCATGTGTTTTGGATTGGTATCGAGTGTGCGGGCAAAGAAATTTCCTTGTGCGCCAATCACTAGTTCACCAGGGTTAAATGGGCGTTCAAAACTTCCCTGCGGGCTGGTTTTTGTTTTGGTTCCTTTGGGTGTTGTGGGCGAAAACTGTCCTTTGGTTAAACCATATATTTTATTGTTGAATAATAAAATATTGAAATCTACATTACGGCGAACCGTATGAATAAAATGGTTGCCGCCAATAGCAGTACAATCGCCATCGCCGGTAATCATCCAAACACTTAGTTTTGGATTAGCCACTTTTATGCCGGTAGCAAGTGCGGCAGCACGTCCGTGAATGCTATGAAATCCATAAGTATTCATATAATATGGGAAACGCGACGAGCAACCAATACCCGAAACGACAACAAAATCTTCTTTCCGGATTCCAAGATTTGGAAATACATTCTCAACGGAGTGCAGGATGGCATGATCGCCACAGCCCGGACACCATTTTACCATTTGGTCGCTGCTGAAATCTTCCTTGGTGAGCTGAATGGGCTGAACTTCAATAATTTGATTTTCCATGTCTTAGTTTTTTAAAAGGGCATTAAATTTCTCTTCGAGTTCAGCAACCATAAAGGGCAATCCCTGAATTTTATTGTACTGTTCATATTTATATTGCGGGAAGTTCATCCTCATATACTTTACAAATTGGCCGTTGTTAATCTCGCACACAACAATCCTTTTAAATTTGGATAGTATCGTTTCAGTGTTTTTTGGTAATGGCATGATATATCTGAAGTGTGCCAGACTGACTGATTTTCCTTGTCTTTGCATTTTTTCAACCACAGTTCGCATAACTCCATAGGTTCCACCCCAGCTAACCACCAATAAATCAGCATTTTCATCACCATAAACAATCTGATCGGGTAAATAATTGGCCACACGCATAACTTTTTCTTCGCGTAACAAAGTCATTCGCTGGTGGTTCATCGGATCGTGCGAAACGTTTCCAGAGCCATCTTCTTTCTCAAGCCCACCGATTCGATGGCGTAAACCATCGGTTCCAGGAATAGCCCAAAAACGATTTAATTTTTCAGGATCACGTCTATATGGTTTGTAATCTGGGTCATTTGCTTTTACAAGAGGTGGATTAATTTTAGGTAAATCAGCAACTTTTGGAATCTTAAATACCTCTGATCCGTTAGCTAATGAACCATCTGTCAGTAATATGGCAGGTGTCATGTGCTCAAGACTTAATTTCGCAGCTTCAAAAGCACTATAAAAACAATCGACCGAACTCTGCGCAGCGATAATGATAACTGGGGCATCGCCATTGCGACCAAACAATGCCTGCAATAAATCGCTTTGTTCAGATTTTGTGGGCAATCCGGTTGAAGGACCACCGCGTTGAACGTCAACAATAACGAGTGGCAACTCGGTCATAACTGCTAAACCAATGGCTTCACTCTTGAGAGATAAACCTGGACCGCTGGTAGTTGTAACAGCCAATGAACCCGTAAAACTGGCACCAATGGCAGAAACAATTCCTGCAATTTCATCTTCTGCCTGAAAGGCTCTCACCGACAAATCTTTATGTTTTGCTAATTCCTGTAAAATTTCAGTTGCAGGAGTAATGGGATACGATCCCAGGAACAATTCACGACCTGAACGTTCGGAGGCAGCCATAAGTCCCCAAGCAGTAGCCACATTACCAGTGATATTGCGGTATTTCCCTTTTTCAAGAGGTGCCGGCTCCACTTTAAATGTTGATCCCAAAACTTCAAGCGTATCTGCATAATTGAACCCAGCAGCCAAAACCATTTTGTTCGCTTCAATAACTAAAGGATTGGCTTTGAATTTGGTTTCAAAATATTTACTTACCAGATCTATCTCTCTGTTAAACATATACATAATGATACCCAGAGAAAACATATTCTTGCTCTTAAGCACAGATTTATTATCCAGGTTCAGGCTTATCAATGCTTCTTTTGTCAGGTTCGAGATCGGCGCTTTAATCAGATTATATCCATCCAGACTTCCATCCAATGTAGGATCTGATTTATAACCAGCTTTTTCAAAACCTTTCTCGGTAAAAGTGTCTATATCCAGGATGACGATTGCACCTTGTTTAATCCATTTCATGTTTGCTTTCAGCGAAGCCGGATTCATAGCAATCAAAACATCGGCTAAATCACCAGATGTATAAACTGTTTTTCTTCCAAAATGAATTTGAAATCCTGAAACACCGGCAACGGTTCCTTGTGGAGCCCGAATTTCGGCCGGATAATCAGGAAATGTTGCAAAATCGTTGCCCGCAAAGGCTGTTGAGTCAGAAAAAAGCGAGCCGGTAAGCTGCATGCCATCACCGGAATCACCGGCAAAACGTACCACAACTTGCTCCAATCCTACTACCTTGTTTTTCTTAAGGGTCATATCACATATTTTAAGTGGTGCAAAGTTAAAAGTTTTAAGATTGTAGTTCCCAAATCGCTAAAAACTAATCAAAATACATTTACGATTTCTTTTGAAACAATTAAGTTTAAAGTATTAATAATCTGATATTTATATCTTTTTATGGTTGAATTCGAGCAATCACAGAAACGCAATATAAAATCATTCTAAATTCAGTAAACCATATTTTTTTGAAGATCATCGTCAATCTCACGAAACCGATTTCGAACAAAGCGTATTTAAACAGAAATTCTTAAATTTTTAATTTCAGGCATCCCAACATCTATCTCCCAATTTAGATTTTCTATAAATTATCAATTTGACATCAAGGATTAAATCAAACAATTATCTTTGCACGGTAATTACAACAATTTAATTCAATTTATTATGGCTTACAAAATTTCTGATGATTGCACCGCTTGCGGTACATGTATCGATGAATGTCCGGTTGACGCTATTTCTGAAGGCGATATCTATTTGATCGACGCCGATATTTGCACCGACTGTGGTTCATGCGCTGATGTTTGCCCTGTTGAGGCAATATCACCTGAATAAGACTCAGTAAACACTGAACAAAAAGCCTGCAATTGCGGGCTTTTTTTGTTTAAAGCCTTTTTGTGGCTAAATAGAATCATTCCTGATAAATTCTGTACTTTTGCAGTCAACAAAAGCGCATAATCGTTCATGGACAATTATTCCTATCTTAATAATACCAATCCTGAAGTTATTGAAGAACTTTACCAAAAGTTCCAAACTGACCCAACACTGGTTGAACCCGGGTGGAGAAGTTTTTTTGAAGGCTTCGACTTTGCCCAAAAACTCTATCCTTCAAAAGAGTCGAATTCAATAAAAACTTCGACTGAGTTCAAAGTATTGAACCTGATTGACGACTACAGAAAACGAGGTCATTTGTTTACAACCACAAATCCGGTTCGTAAACGTCGCCCCTATCTGCCAACCCTTGATATCGAAAACTATGGATTAAAGCCATCTGACCTCGATGTCTTTTTCGAGGCAGGATCAGAAGTCGGACTTGGCAAGGTCTCATTGCGACAAATAATTCAAATGCTTGAACAAACCTATCGTGGTTCATTGGGCATTGAATATATGTATATTCGTAATAATGAGATAACTACGTGGTTGAGAAACAAAATGGAAGTTATTCGTAATACGCCTGATCACACCATCGCTGACAAAAAATACATTCTTCAGAAGCTTCAACGATCAGTCGGATTTGAAAAATTTCTTCATAAAAAATTCCCTGGGCAGAAACGATTCTCGCTCGAAGGCGCCGAGTCTTTGATTCCGGCCATGGACGCAATCATGGAAAAAGGTTCGGAACTGGGGGTGAAAGAATTTGTAATTGGCATGGCTCACCGAGGCAGACTGAATGTATTGGTCAATATTTTACGAAAGCCTTATGAAGATATTTTCAGTGAGTTCGAAGGAAAAGAATATGAAGATGAAACCATTTCAGGTGACGTAAAATACCATTTGGGATATACCATAGAACGAAAAACCACCAAAGGAAAACCAATAAAACTGACGCTCACACCAAATCCATCTCATCTGGAAGCCGTTGATCCAGTGGTTGCTGGCATAGTTCGTGCAAAAATTGATCGCGTTTATCATGGCGATGCAAATACAATTACACCAATATTAATACATGGCGATAGCTCGGTTGCCGGACAAGGCATTATTTATGAATTGCTGCAAATGTCGGAGCTTAAAGGCTACAAAACTGGTGGAACCGTGCATATTGTCATCAACAATCAAATTGGATTTACAACCGATTATCTCGATGCACGCTCCAGTATTTACTGTACTGATATTTCGAAAATCATCCAATCGCCTGTTTTTCATGTAAATGGAGACGATCCTGAAATGGTGGTTTATGCCGTTCAGTTGGCAATGGAATATCGCCAAAAATTCAACAAAGATATTTTCATCGACTTACTTTGCTACCGGAAATACGGCCATAACGAAGGTGATGAACCTCGTTTTACCCAACCGATTCTTTACAAAGTGATTGAAAATCATCCTAATCCGAAAGAAATTTACGAAACCCAACTCCTCAAAGCCGGCTTCGTTACCCAGCTGGAATTGAATGAGATGGATGCAAAAAATAATGCTAAACTTGAAGAAAGTTTGGTAGCCGCCAAGAATCGGCAAAAAACCAACATCACAAACTTTTTGGCTAAAACATGGGAAGGAATCCGAAAAGCCACCAAAGAAGATTTCGATCATTCACCAGAGACAGGTGTTAGCATCGAAATATTAAAGGAAATTTCAAAAAAAATAACCGATCTTCCCACTGAACTTCAATTCTTTAGAAAAACAACTAGGCTACAGGAACAACGTGCTGATATGGTTTTTAAGGAAAATAAACTCGATTGGGCCATGGGCGAATTATTGGCTTATGGCTCGTTGCTTTACGAAGGTCATCCTGTTCGATTAAGCGGACAAGATGTCGGGCGAGGAACATTTTCACATCGCCATGCGGTATTGCGTGTTGAAGATTCAGAAATGGAATATACACCTCTTAATCACGTGTCACAAGAACAAGCTAAATTTCACGTTTACAACTCTTTACTCTCTGAATATGGTGTTTTAGGTTTCGAATATGGTTATGCTTTGGCATCTCCGAACACTTTACCAATCTGGGAAGCTCAATTTGGCGATTTCAACAACGGAGCTCAAATTATTTTCGACCAGTTTATCAGTAGCGCCGAAGACAAATGGAACGTGATGAATCATTTAGTTGTCTTATTACCACATGGGTATGAAGGTCAGGGCCCCGAACATTCAAGTGCCCGTATCGAACGTTTCCTTACACTTTGCGCCGAAAATAATATGCAGGTCACAAACTGTACCACTCCAGCTAATTTCTTCCATTTACTCCGACGCCAATTAAAAACACCTTATCGCAAACCATTGATCGTCTTCACACCTAAAAGTTTGCTTCGTCATCCGAAATGTGTTTCAGCGCTTGAAGACCTTAGCAGCGGACACTTTATGGAAGTAATTGACGATCAATCAACTGATATTGAAAAGATTACAAAAGTTCTCTTCTGTTCAGGAAAAATATACTATGACCTTTTGGAAGAAAAAACCAAAACAAATAATGAAAACATCGCTATCGTGAGGATTGAACAATTGCATCCGCTGCCACGCAAGCAAATGATGCAAATTGTAAAAAAATACAGCAAAGCCAAAAATCACCTTTGGGTTCAGGAAGAACCCATGAATATGGGTCCATGGCATTATATCCACCACGAATTCAAAGAAGTAAATTTAAAAGTGATTGCACGACCCACGAGTGGCAGTACTGCGACCGGCTTATTGAAGTTTCATGCAATCCGGCAGCAAAAAATCGTTGACAAAGCCTTTGAGTCTTGTGATTGTATTTATCTCGACAAAGAATGTGGAATGCTTTGCATCGGAAATAAATGGCGCTCGTTTGAAAAAGAATTGGCAGATCTTAATGTAAATCAGATAGATAGTAAATTCCACACTGGCTTAAAACCATTGAAATAATATTCACACTTACAAATATGACGATAGAAATTAAAGTCCCCAGTCCTGGAGAATCAATCACCGAAGTATTGTTAGCCAATTGGCTCGTTGATAATGATTCCTTTGTTGAACAAAATCAGGATGTAGCAGAAATTGATTCAGACAAAGCTACACTAACTGTGGCTGCCGCAGTTTCAGGTCGGATTCATTTTATAGCCTTTGCCGGCGAAACTGTAGAAGTTGGTAAAGTAATTGCCACCATTGAAGCAGGCGAAAACGCAACTACAGTACAATTTCAATCAGCTGTTATTGAAGATATTAAGCCTGTTTCTGTTGTTGTAGAAACTCCAAAAATTGAAAAAAAACCAACAAAAGAATTAGAATCAGTAAACTTACACGTAAGTCCGTTAGCCCGAAAACTGATGGAAACAGAAAATATTTCCGATGAAGAGTTGATTTCCTTTTTCAGTCATTATCGTCTTGGGACAAAAGATATTGAGTTTTTAAAAGACAACAGGAATAATCCTACTGCAAAAACCTCAACATCAACTGTTTCAAGTCGTGAAAGCGATAAAAAGAAAATGAGTCCTTTGCGCAAAAAGTTAGCTGAACGATTGGTTTCTGTAAAAAATGAAACGGCCATGCTCACCACTTTCAACGAGGTGAATATGACTCCCATCATGGAAATCAGGAAGAAATACAAGGATATTTTCAAAGAAAAACACAATGTTAATCTTGGATTTATGTCGTTTTTCACCAAAGCTGTCACCGAAGCCTTGAAACTTTTTCCACAAGTAAACTCACAAATTTATGGCGATGAAATAGTTACATTCAATTTTGCGGATATCAGTATTGCCGTTTCAGGCCCAAAAGGATTGGTTGTTCCGGTCATCCGCAATGCTGAAACATTAAGTTTAGCCAAAATTGAACTGACAATCAAAGAGTTGGCAACTAAAGCCCGAGATAACAAACTGAGTCTTGATGAAATGACCGGTGGCTCCTTTACCATCACAAACGGTGGCGTTTTCGGTTCCATGCTCTCCACGCCTATCCTTAATCCACCGCAATCAGCTATTTTAGGGATGCATAACATCGTCGAACGGCCGATTGCTGTAAATGGAAAAGTAGAAATTCATCCAATGATGTTTGTTGCTTTAAGTTATGATCACCGCATTATTGACGGCCGCGAATCGGTTGGTTTTTTGGTGAAAGTGAAAGAAATGCTCGAAAATCCGGCCAAAATGTTATTTGGATCAAAAGACCCTGTTGAAAAACTTTTAGAACTGTAATAAATGAAACGTGTAGTTGATTTTCTTGTGATTGGCTCCGGAATTGCAGGCTTGAGTTATGCATTGAAAGTGGCCGAGCATGGAAAAGTATTGGTTGTTTCAAAAACCGATGTTAACGAAACGGCAACCTGGTATGCCCAAGGCGGAATTGCTGCGGTAATGTACAATCCTGATACATACGAAAAGCACATTACCGACACCATGCGGGCCGGAAACTATTTGAATGATGAAAATATTGTCAGGATTACCATTACCGAATCAACGGACCGCATCAAAGAACTGATTGATTGGGGCACTCAATTCGATATGGAAGCTTCTGGAAAGTATGCACTTGCCCGTGAAGGTGGTCATTCAGAATTTCGTGTTTTACACCATCAGGACAAAACCGGTGCCGAAATTCAACGTGCTTTGGAAGCAAAGGTTTGCTGCCATCCAAATATCGAAGTTCTTGAAAATCATTTTACCATCGATATCATAACACAACACCATTTAGGAAAAATCGTTCGAAGCTCACATACTGATATTCAATGTTTTGGTGCATATATTTTAAATCCAAAAACCGGACAAATTGATGCCGTTTTGGCCAAAACTACACTTTTGGCAACTGGTGGTGCCGGAAATGTTTATCAAACAACCACAAACCCGACCATTGCCACCGGCGATGGTATTGCAATGGTTTACAGGGCAAAAGGTATCGTGGATAATATGGAATTTATTCAATTTCATCCGACATCATTATACAATCCGAACGAAAAACCATCATTTTTAATAACTGAAGCCTTGCGTGGAGCTGGTGCAGTTTTAAAAGACCTCAAAGGAAATGAATTCATGCAAAAATACGATACACGTGGTTCGCTTGCACCGCGCGATATCGTTGCGCGAGCCATCGACAATGAAATGAAACTAACGGGCAGCGACCATGTTTATCTGGATGCACGTGGCATTTCGGAACGCGAAATCATGCATCATTTCCCTACTATTTACGCCAAATGTCTGAGCGTTGGAATAAATATCCTGAAAGAAATGATTCCTGTGGTTCCGGCAGCACATTATATCTGTGGAGGCGTGAAAACTGACGAGCACGGACGCACAAGCATACATAATTTATATGCGTCGGGCGAAGTGGCTTCAACCGGTTTGCATGGCGCTAATCGATTAGCTTCCAATTCATTACTTGAGTCAATTGTATTTTCACACAGGGCAAGTGTTCATGCAATTGATCATTTTAAGCATTTGGAATTGATGAAGGAGATTCCTGATTGGAATTCTGAAGGAACCGTTTTAAACGAAGAAATGATTCTCATAACACAATCGCGCAAGGAGTTACAATCGATCATGAGTAATTATGTGGGTATTGTTCGTTCTGATATTCGTTTAAAACGGGCTTTCGACCGCTTGAAAATCATCAGTGAAGAGACGGAAGAACTCTATGATAAATCGGTTATTTCGGTTGATATTTGTGAATTAAGAAACATGATAAAAGTAGCGCATCTGATCATCAAATTCGCTTCACAAAGGCGCGAGAGTATTGGGTTGCACTATTCGATAAATTATCCTTCTAAATAAGTGAGCTAGAGTGAACTAAAGTGAGCTAAAGTACTTAGAGTGCCTTGAATACTTAGAGTTGATGAGTTGATAGGTTGATGAGTTTATTTTCAAATTAGCACATTTTCAAATTTTCAAATTGCCGAATTGTCGAATTGCCGAATTATCAAATTGCCGAATTATCTCATTTTCAAATTAAAAAAAAATGGCTTTAATCAGAAGTGTAAAAGGAATTTCACCCAAGTTTGGTAAAAACTGTTTTTTTGCTGAAAACGCTACAGTTGTAGGCGAAGTGGAGATGGGCGACAATTGTAGTGTTTGGTTTAATGCCGTGGTACGCGGCGATGTGCATTATATTAAAATCGGAAACAACGTCAATATTCAGGATGGCGTAATCATCCATTGCACCTACAAAAAATCACCGGTGAATATTGGCGATAATGTTTCCATCGCGCACAATGCCATCGTACATGGCTGCACCATTGAAAGCAATGTGCTGGTTGGCATGGGTGCCATCATCATGGATGGTGCTGTTATTCAATGCAATTCAATCGTTGCCGCCGGTGCATTGATCGCTAAAGATACC
>CANNKD010000087.1 GCA_947505205.1 Bacteroidota bacterium
ACTGTACCTGAATCATTTACAAGTATTCCTTGTGTGGTGGAAAACTGCCAGGTTGCAGTTTTTGTAACAGAAACACACCAGGAAGTGCTTTCGGGTGATGTTGTAGATGCCATTGGCGGAACAAATCAATTTATCGGAAATGTTACAACGGAACCAAATATGGATATTAAACCTTCGATTGATAGCAATCCGGTTACTTTTGTCGTAAATGCGAGGAGCAATTTATCAGGCAATCAGGATTTTACGTTCGAATTAACCTCTGAAAATGCTCCTTCAGATTGGTCGGCAATGATTTCGATTAACGGCACACCTTATGGAACGACTGCTACCATTACTTTATCTTATCAAGTTGATACTCCAATACTTGTAAGTGTCTTACCATCAACAAATGCTGCCTTAGCCGATTTTACTTTAAGCATGAGCGCCGTTTCGATTCCGGCAGCACCTACACGTTATCTGCATCTTTATGCAGTTTCGGGTGTTGAGAATCTGGTTGTTAATGCAACAGGAGGACCTGAATCAGTTCAACATCAGGATATTTACGTCAACGGACTCACGAATGCCGGTTCAACAACAGTTGGAGTTACCGATGCAGAAATTATGGTAAAAGGTATCAATGCCCAAGCATTCGACAACGTAAAAAGTATTTATTTCAATGTAGCCTGGACATTCCCTGCTCTCACCCTACCACAGCTCGCAGCCATGAAATCATTTATGGATAATGGCGGAAACCTGTTGATTGCCGGTCAGGATATCGGTTGGGATTTTATGAGCGGTGATGCTGCCGGTCATGGTTCGCCTGAGGCTACTGATTTCTACAACAATTACTTATATGCGAATTATGTAGCTGACGGAAATACAGCAAATAACCTTTTGATTGCCGAAGCTACCGACGAGGTTTATGGCGCAATTCCACAATCTGCTGTAACCGATGCATACGGTGGCAATATGTATCCCGAACAGATTAGTGCACGCGAAGGTGGCATTCAATCATTTTATTACAATGCTGCAAAAACCAAATGTGCCGTGGTTCGTGCACAAACTGTAACCTACAAAGTCGTTTACTTTGGAGTTGGTTTCGAAATGATTTCAAATGCAAGTGTTCGCGATCAGATTCTTGCTGCAACGCTTGATTGGTTTAATAGCGCAGTAGGCATTAATGATTCAAAGCCATTAACTGATTTAACTATTTTCCCAAACCCAAGCGCAACGGGCGAAATTCATTTTATGGGAAATGGAAATTTAAAGGCCGTTGAAATTATTGATATTTCGGGAAGAACAATTCTAAAACAGAACCTAACCACATCTGAAGCATTGAATATAAACCACTTAAAACAAGGAATATATTTCGTGAAGATGTTTACTTCCAATGAGGTAATCACCGAGAAACTTCAAGTGAAATAAATTTTTATTTGAAACATTCTAAAAAGGCTGTAGGAAACTGCAGCCTTTTTATTTTTCAGTCCGTAATATATTTTGAATCAATGCTGTAGTTGAATAACCTTCCACCAAATCAATGGTTTCTACTTTGCCGCCTTTTGCAGTAACGATGTCGTATCCAACAACATCTTCGGTATTATAATCTTTGCCTTTAACCAAAACATCCGGTTGAACAAGATTGATCAGATTGTATGGTGTTTCTTCGTCGAAAAGGACAACGGCATCTACAAACAAAAAAGAGGCCAACAAAAATAATCTTGCCCTTTCATCGTTGATCGGGCGATCCGGCCCTTTGATTCTTTGTACAGAGGAATCGGTATTTACTCCGATGATGAGCACATCTCCCAAATCAGCAGCTTTACTCAGGTAATCAGCATGTCCGAGATGCAGAATATCAAAACAACCATTCGTGAAAACAATCTTTTTTCCTTGGTTGCACCACGAATCAAGCAAAGTTTGTAAGCTTTCCCTTGTATGAATTTTTTTTTGAATTGCTTCAGTCTTTTTCATTTACCGGCTTTTTATGATCTACAAAAAACATAATAAAATAGGCCAAACCGCCGACGAAAATATGTAGCAATGTTTGTGCGGCATGGGTAATTGCAACAAAAGATAGTGCAGCAGTTGGATCTATTGAATACAGTTCTACCAAAACGGCTTTGCCAATGAAATGGTAGGCACCAATTCCACCCGGAACAGGTGCTACAATACCTAAACTTCCGATGGCCAAAAAGGTGATACAAGCCATAAAACTAAGTCCACTTGTTTCGGGAAGCATGAAAAACGGGAAATAAATCATTAGGGCATAAAAAAGCCAAATGAAAACAGTATAAAATATGAAAAGCCATTTTTGTTCCATGCGTTTAATGGTTTTTATTCCATCATAAAACTCAAGTAACATAGTCATAACTTTTTTATAAACAGGCACTTCCTTTATATGGTGGTGATATTTCTGGCGAACATAAATGAGAGCACCAAGCATGCTTAAGCAAACCAAAGTAAGGATAATCAAAGCAAGAGAGTTGTTACTGATAGCAGAGAAAAAAGGAAGTGTCATGCGTTGGACAAAGTCGCCAACAAAACTCCATTGGAAGAATAAAACTGAAAAAAGCAGTATCAGAAGAACAAACATATCGAAAATTCTTTCCGAAATAACAGATCCAAAAAGTGCATTAAAAGGGATCTTTTCCTTACGCGACAGCACCCCACAACGCATAAATTCGCCCATGCGGGGAACCGCTGTGTTCGCCATATATCCAATGAAAACTGCGTAAAAAGTGGTCGAAACCCTTGTTTTGTAACCCATGCTATTGATGAGCACATTCCATCGCAATGCCCTGAAAAAATGAGCCAGGGTTGCACTTATCATCGCTAGGACAATCCATAAATAATCCGCACTGAGTATAGCTTTCCAAACTTCTCTTAAATCAAGTTTACGAAAACTCAACCACAAAAGGAAAACTCCAAATGCAAGAAAGAAGAGATATTTTACGGTATTGATTATCAGCTTTTTCAATGTTTTATGCTGAGTTTATTAGGTATAACAGGGAAAACATTGCTTACTAAAAAGGTTTTAGCTTCGTCAATCGAAATGCTGTCGAAATGGTTTAATTCTGTTTGCATTATGGGCACAAGGTATATTTTCGATTTCAAAACTTCGATATTCATTTTCAATGGGTAAAACTTTGGTTATCATTCGATAGATCGCAAAATTATTAAAAAATTCTCATATTGTCGATTAATCGCACGTTACCGAGAAAGACGGCAATAAAAATAAGCACGCCGTTCGCATCATTCCAATGTGTAACAGCTTGTAATTGTTGATCTTCTGCAATTTCAACATAGTCAATTTTAAACTCGGGCTGTGTGCTAAACTTTGTTAAAACCCAATTCTTAAGCTCTTCCGGACTTAAAACCGCATTCAATTTAACAGCTTTTTGAAGAGTTTGAAAGATAAATGGCGCAGCAAAACGCTCGTTTTCAGATAATCGCATATTGCGTGAACTCATTGCTAAACCGTCATTCTCACGCACAATCTGACACGGGATAATTTCTACCGAAAGCGGAATCATTTTCACAAGTTTCTGAATAATAGCCAATTGCTGGTAATCTTTTTCGCCGAAATAGGCTTTTTGGGGTTCAATAATTTCGAAAAGCTTACGAACAACAATAGCCACACCATTAAAATGTCCCGGACGTGCTGCTCCTTCCATCACATTGGCAAGTTTACCAAAATCGTAATTGTCGTTTATCGCTTCGGGATACATTTCTTCAACAGAAGGAAAAAACAACAAATCACAATTTACCGATTCGAGCATTTCCATGTCTGTTTCCAATGTTCGGGGGTATTTTTTGAGGTCTTCCTGATTGTTGAACTGAATCGGATTAACGAAAATACTGACAACAAGAAGATCATTTTCCTGCTTAGCACGTCGCATCAACTCCAAATGACCTTCATGCAAAGCGCCCATCGTCGGCACAAAACCAAGCGTTTTTCCAAGATTGCTAAGTTCAGTCCTTCGAACACAAAATTGCTGTATGGTTGAGATTATTTCCATTATTATCGTCCAATTTTTTTGTAATACTTTAGAATATAAATAGTTAGTGATGATAATTTACCTTTTCCATTCTTAATATTTTTAGTAAATCGGATTCAAGGGAAGTTTGAGGAGTCTCGATGATGCGTCCAGCCTCAATTTCATCATGGTAAATAATAAAAGTTGGTACTTTTTCGATATCATACACTGAAACATCGATATCACGGGCTAACTTTTGCGAATCGACACCGATTAAGGTACATTTCTCTGGGTTGAAGCCTACCTTGTCGAGCATTTTTAAAAAGCGTGGAACCTGATCTTTGCTATCGCCACACCATGTGGCCAGTACAACAACAATTTGAACATCTGATAATCTTGTTTTTAACTGATCTATGATCTCAATATCAGGCTCATAGGTTCCATATTCTTTGGCATAAGACTCTGCAAATTCACCGGTTTGTAATCCTTGTCTGTCTAAAAAGTCAACCATTACAGGTCTGTTTCTGATTGAGTCCTTTACAATGGTATTAATACTTTGTGATTTCCCCGAGATATACAAAAACATGAATATCAACATTATACAAATTTTTTTCATTAAATCAACGATTTATTAGTTACTTTTAACGCATTAATCAAAGCGCAAAAGTAAAACGAATCTTTGTTATGACTCAAATTAAAAATAAAACTGTTTTAATAACAGGCGGTGCTTCTGGAATTGGAAAAATAATGGCCGAAAAGATGCTCGTAAAAGGTGCTTCAACCGTTATTATTTGGGATATCAATGAGCAAGCCATGCGCCAATTAGCGCAAGAACTATCCGATAAACGATTGATATTCAATCATGTTGATGTTTCGAAGCAAGAATCAATTTCGGCAGCATCTTCACAATTAATAGCTTCACTTTTAATTCCGGATATTTTAATCCTAAACGCAGGAATTGTAACCGGTAAGTATTTTCAGGATCATCAATCATCGGAAATTTTGCAGTCGATAAATATCAATGTGCTGGGCTGTTTGCTGACGGCAAATGCGTTTTTGCCAAAGATGATTGAACGTAAATCGGGACATATCATCACCATTGCATCTGCGGCCGGAATGATGGCAGTTCCAAAAATGTCGGTTTATGTTGCAAGTAAATGGGCGGTATTAGGCTGGAGTGAATCGCTGCGACTTGAGATGAAATCGCTTCAAACAGGTATAGAAATAACATCAGTTACACCAAGTTATATCGATACGGGCATGTTTGCTGGTGCAAAAGTGAATTTTCTGTTGCCAAATATGAAACCCGAAATTGCTGTTAATAAAATTATTTACGGTATTGAAAACAATAAAAAATTCGTGAGAATGCCTATTTTGGTTTACCTGATCCCATTTTTTAAGGGAATACTTCCAACAACATGGTTCGATTTAATCGTTGGAAAAGGCTTACGGGTTTATGCCTCCATGAGTGGTTTTAAAGGCAGAAAATAGTTAGATTAAAAAAACAACTATACCGATGGATAAAGAAATTCAACCCATTGATCCTTCAGAAATCATTCATCTTGAGCATATTGATGAGGATTTATTGCAAAAACGGCTGACGCTTTTTATTTACGATCTGCTACAGCATAATTTTGAGAAATTGTGTTCGCTCATGTATCGTCACGATGTGAGAGAAAGTGCATTTGACGATGCACTGGCTCAAGCAAACGACGAAGAACGGGCGAAAGCCATTGCCAGGATTGTGATTGAACGCGAACTACTCAAATTGAAAACACGGGAAATTTATCGCAGAAATAAAAACGATAACAAGTTGAAAGATAAATAGATAAAAAAGTTATATGCAAAACGGCTGTCCTTTATTCAAGAACAGCCGTTTTGTTTTACACAATTTGAGCTTATGCAATCGCAATCTCTCTATCGATCAACATTTTAGCATCCTCACGTTTTGGCATCATCAGGTTCAGAATACCATGCTGATAATCTGCTTTGATCTTGTCGATATCGATTGATTTAGGAAGCGTGAACGAGCGGCTGAAACTACCGTAGGCAAATTCTCTGCGGGTAATTTTGTCATCTTTCTCTTCCTTTTCAACTTTCGTTTCTGACGAAATTGTCAAAACATTGTTGTTCAAACGGATTTTAAAATCCTCTTTTTTCATTCCTGGAGCTGCAAGTTCGAGGTTAAATCCTTCTTCGTTTTCACGAATGTTTACTGCGGGTACAAGGCCTTTGAATTCATTGTTTCTGAAAAAGAAGTTTCTGTCGAAGTCTTCGAAAAGTTCAGAAAGCACTCCGTTAAATACCGGGTTCTGGTTAAATCTGATTAAGTTCATTTTTTAAATCTCCTATTTTTTAAATTTGTTAATGTTAGACCTACAATTTGCATTTCTCAAATTCTATTCCAGCCGAATAATCACATAAAAACTATGCTATATTGTCAGCTATTTAAATTATTTAACTGCCAATTTGTCTGTTTAACAAATTTGTAATTTTGCAAGAACTTGACTTATAAGACATTAAATATTTATTAAATTCTTAACATCCGTATTCAACTTAGTTGGATTGTAAACATTACTTTTGTTAATTGTCATTTCAAATTAATGGAAGATTTCAGTAAAAGTGTAAGTCCGCGCAAAGTAGTTTATCCAATTCTCATTGGATTGGCTGTGGCTTCATGGATGCTTTACAGAAACTTCGACAAGGATTCTTTTGGCTTTTTTCAATGGACATGGATCGCCGCATTTTGGTTGCTCGTATCAATTGGGATGATGTTTGTTCGTGATTTGGCTTATATCATCAGGATTCGCCTTCTCACCGACAATGAACTCAGCTGGAAACAGGCGTTTCATGTTATTATGTTGTGGGAATTTAGTTCTGCCGTTTCGCCATCGGTTGTTGGTGGTGCCGGTCCGGCCATCTATTTCTTGTACAAGGAAGGGATCAATTCAGGAAAAAGCACGGCTGTTGTCCTCACTTCCATTTTTTTAGATGAAGTTTTTTTTATCATCCTTGTCCCGGTGATGTTTTTTGTATTTCGGGGCAGCATTTTTCCCATTGATAGTTTTGGTTTTGCAGCTCAGATTCAAACAGGATTAATTTTAGGATACATTATTATCTTTATTTACACCGCTTTAATCGCTTACGCACTGTTTATCAATCCCTATTCGTTTAAATGGCTGCTTTCAAATATTTTTTTGTTGCCTATTTTACGAAAACGCAGAATGAAAATGCGAAAATTATCTAATCAACTGATAATCACATCTAATGAGATAAAAGGAAAACCCATCAGTTACTGGGTAAATTCTTTTTCTGCTACCACAATATCATGGTTTGGAAGATATGGCGTCGTGAATTTCATCTTTATGGCATTCTTTTACAATACCTTAGGTTATTTTGAGCACGCACTCATCATTGCTCGTCAATTGACAATGTGGATCATTTTATTGATTAGTCCAACTCCTGGAGGAAGTGGTGTTGCCGAGTTCATTTTCTCCGATTTTTTAGGCGATTTAATTCCAAATATTGCTTACGCGGTGCCATTAGCACTGCTTTGGCGATTGATTTCGTACTATCCTTATCTGTTCATTGGAGCTTTCATCCTGCCAAATTGGGTGAAAAGAGTTTACGCTAAGAAATCGAAACATAAAATCATTCATTAATTATCTGATTGATAATTTGATTGTTGATAAACGACCGATGAATTATTGCAATCCCGCAGGATTCCTTACTTTTGCCCAATAATCTAAAATATCCAATATTTTGCATCTACCTTCAATAAGCATTATCATTCCGGCATTTAATGAGGAATTGGCTATCAGACATGGTCTTGAGCGAATCGTTGAAATGAAATTTCATGAATCATTCGAAGTGATTTATGTTGACGACGGCTCAAACGACAAAACATTTGATATCATCAGTGAATATCCTGTAAAGTGTTACCGTCATTTTGTGAATAAAGGTTACGGAGCCGCGCTAAAGACGGGTATTAGGAAGGCAAATGGAGAAAAAATTGTTATACTTGACAGTGATGGCCAACACGATCCGAAATATATTGAAACACTTATTGGTTTGCTGGAAAATCATGATATGGTGATTGGTGAGCGAACCACAGATTCTTTTCAGGTAAAACGCCGGCAAAAAGGGAAACACCTTATTCGTAAGGTTGGAGAATATTTGGTGGAACAGAAATTACCGGATTACAACTCCGGCTTTCGTGGTTTCGACCGAAAATTAATCAGTGAAATGCTTCATATCATGCCAAACGGATTTTCTTTTTCAACAACCTCAACGCTTGCATTCCTCAAAGAAGGCTACACCATCGGGACTTTTCCGATCGTGGTTGAAGAACGAATTGGTCGTGATTCTAATGTGAAATTTATGAAAGACGGATCTAAAACGATGTTATTATTGATTCGTATCATAATGTTATTCAATCCATTAAAGATATTTTTTCCGACAAGCATGTGGCTTTTCGGAGTCGGTTCAATTTGGGGAATTTATGGATATTTCATGACAAGCAGGTTCCCAAATAGTGCAGTTTTAATCCTCATCATGGGAATGTTTATCTTTTTTATCGGATTATTAGCCGATCAAATCGCTTTATTAAACCGAGCAAAACGCTAAAGATGAGCAAGTTTAATTCATCGAACCACCGAAATATTTGGTCAGATCGCGATGTTGAATTGCATTGGGACAGCGTAGCGCACATCTATATTTCGGAAAACAATAAAGTAAAAAACGCACATGATCAGCGTTTTATCGAAAGCATCAAACACCTGAAACCAGAAACCGCAACAAATATTTTAAATATCTCGAGCCGCGATGCTGAAGCTGACAAATTTCTAAAAATAGCGAATCCCAAACTTTCCATAATCAATGCTGAAATTTCCCAGGGATTGATCAATGAAGCCAAAAAAATAAATCCAAGTGCGGTTCAGCAAAAGATAGAAACCTATTCCCAACTTCCTTTCGAAAACGAACAATTCGATCGCGTTTTAAGCCTCGAAACACTCGAGCATTGTGCCGATCCAATAGTCTTTCTATCCGAATTACATCGTGTTAGCGCCAAAGACGCAATTTTAGTACTGAGTTGTCCACCGGCAACGAGTGAAATTCCATACCGTATTTTCACAGCACTTTTTGGCGGTCATGGCGAAGGCCCGCACCGTTTTCCATCTTCTGAAGAAGTAAAAATAATGTTCAAAAAAACCAACTGGAAACTTTTGTTGCACAAGGGAACCGTTTTGATTCCTGTCGGACCAAAACCCGTTCAGGATTTTGGAGAAAGATTGATTAATGCTTTTCAGGGCAGCCTTTTAGCCGAGTGTGGAATTCGTCAATTTTATGTCTGTGAAAAGTATTAATTCGTTGCAAAAGGTGATGCAATCGCATTTGTGTAACAGATGCGGCAGTTGCGTTGGATTGTCGGGTGGCAAGATTCAGTTTACTGACAAAACCGGAAAATACGTCCCAAAAATCATTGATAAAATTGACGATGCATTGGCAGATGTATTATGGCAGGCTTGCAGCGGAAAGCTTTTCAATTTTCCGGAATATCAGAGAGATATATTTGCGGAATCACCTCATTTTCATTCTTTTATCGGTGCCTATCATCGAATAGGAATTGGATTTGCCAAGGATCAGGAAATTCGTAGCAAAGGTGCTTCCGGTGGAATAATAACTGCCGTTTTGTGTTGGCTTTTGGATAAAAAAATGATCGATGGCGCTGTTGTTTTGGGAATGGATCAAAACCAACCATGGCTTACACAGGCTTTCATTGCAACCACTCGTGAGCACATTATTGAAGCCGCCCAAAGCAAATATATCATCAGTTCGAACAACGATATTTTACAAGAAATAGCTGAATTTAAAGGGAAACTGGCTTATGTAGGTTTGCCGGGACAAGTTCAGTCAATTCGAAAATTGCAGAAAATAAATCATCCTTCGGTTCAAAATATTAAATACATATTTGGACCTTTCTATGGAAATACGTTGCACTTTTCTTCTATCAAAAGCTTTTTAAAAACCTATAAAGCAGATACTTACGAAAATATTACGAAACTTTATTTCCGTTATGGTGAGTGGCCGGGCAATATGAGGGTTGAACTGAAGAGTGGTCGTGTGATCGAACTGAAAAAATTTCATGCCAACTACCTTATTCCGTTTCATATTTTACGCAACAGCTTGTACTGCACCGATTTCACGAATGAATTTACCGATCTGTCGGGTGGCGATGCCTGGGCACCGGTGTATGAAGAACGTGGCAAAGGTTTTTCGATGATTATCAGCCGATCGAAAATTGGTGATGAAATTCTCTCACAAATGATGGCTGATGGCATCATTAATTTCAGTCAGATTGATGAGAATGAGGCTATTGACATGCATTCGCATGGCTACGATTTAAAAAAACGCGGCAGTTTCATCCGTATCAAATTTCGTAAATACCTTGGCAAAAGCATCCCCGATTATGGCTATGAAATCAAAGATTTTCCATTTTCAAGATATTTCATGGAACTGATAATCAGCATGATGTTTATTGTATTGAGTACCCAATTAGCTCGCTGGATCATCGAACAGTTTTCACCAAAATTTGTTGGAAACCTCTTTGAACGCACCCGAACCTTATGGAAAAAATCCACGCATAAAATCAAACGCAATCAACTTTAATCGCATGAACAAATCAACCAAAGATTTGATTTTCAAAATATCAGGATCTGTAATCATACTATTTTTACTCTTTCGCTTCATTAAATTCGACAAGGAATCCTTTTTTACAATTTTTTCGCAACTCAATTTGCCACTTTATCTTCTCTCTTTATCGGGTGTCGTCATCGTGTTAGGAATAAAAAGCTTTCGTTGGCACCTGATTATCAAGCAACAAGGCTTTAGCTATGGAATTTGGAAATCGTTTGGCGCTTATATGGCATCCTTCACCATCGGACTCATCACGCCCGGTAGAATTGGTGAAATTGCCCGATTGTATTATTTGCGGCAAGAAAATGAAATTGAATTCATTCCGGCTTTTCGCACTGTGGTGATCGATCGCATTTTTGATCTCGGCATGCTGGTTTTATTGGGATTTGCTGCTTTACTTTTCTATGCTGACATCGGAATTTCGAGTCCAATAATTTCAATTGTCTTCGCTTCCATCGTTTTCGTATTTGCATTATTTGCCTTTAATTGGCTATTAATCAAGCTGATGAAAACAACACGCTTTAGCAATAATTCTTTTTTCCATTTTATTTTCAGCTGCATTTCCCAAGCCGTTAACAAACAATCCATATCACTTTGGGCGATCACCATTATAGCCTATCTGGCTTTTTATGGAGCCATTTCTTTTATATTTTTATCACTCAATATCACGTTGCCATTGGCAGATATCGCTTTGATACTGAGTGTTGTAGGACTTGCAACGATTCTTCCGTTTTCGTTTGCCGGATTTGGCACACGTGAAATGAGCCTTGTTTTTCTATTGTCGTATTATTCAATCACTTCTGAAATGGCACTTTCATTTTCACTCCTTCAGTTCACAGCATTTTTCCTATGGGGCGGGTTAATCGGAATGGTTTTCTGGCTATTGATGCCCATTTCGTTGCATCAGATCAAAACGGACAGCATCACACTTGCAGGGATTTTTAAGAAGAAATGAAACAGAAATTTACCTAATTTTGAAACTAACTTAAAGCATTTACCTATTTGGAAAAGATTAAACAATTCTTCGAATGGCTTAAGAAAAACAGCAGATTATCATTATTAGCCATCATTTTCTTTGTTGTAGCTGCCTCCTGGACCAATATGAACAATGGCCTCTGGAATCGGGATCATGGTGTTGTAATTCACGATGTGATAAGCTATTACAGCTATTTACCTGCCTTGTTTGTGTATCACGATCTCAGTTTCAAATTTATTGGGAAAGATCCGGCATACTTTCAGGGAAAGATTTTCAATTCGAAAACCAAAGATGGAGGAAACTACCAGAAAATGACCATGGGCTTGTCGTTTTTATATCTTCCGTTTTTTCTATTAGGATACGCATCGGCCTGGCTGATCGGCACACCTCTAGACGGATTTTCGTACCCATTCATGTGCTGGCTATTGTTTAGCTCTGTGTTCTATGTTTTTATTGGATTATTGTATTTACGAAAGACATTGCTAAGATTTTTCGACGATCAAACGGTTGCCTTCGTGCTGATTTTCATTACAATAGGAACAAATTTATTTTTCTATACCACGCTCGAAGGAGCGATGTCGCACGCTTATAACTTCAGTTTGATTGCAGTTTTCCTTTACCTGACAATTATTTGGCACGAAAACCCAAGCCGGAATAATTCGATTTATGCTGGCCTGATTTTCGGATTAATTTCATTGATCAGGCCAACGAATGTTTTGATTGTGATCATCTTCCTCTTGTATAATATCATATCATTCAACGATTTAAAGGATAAATTTAGCTTTTACCTAAACCATTATTCCAGACTACTTACCATTGCGTTTTTCGCCTTTCTAATTATTTTCCCGCAATTGCTTTTCTGGAAATTGAATACCGGTCATTGGCTATATTATTCGTACAAAGAAGAAGGATTTTTCTTTTTAAAACCAGAAATTTACCGAGGATTATTCAGTTATCGCAAAGGGTGGCTGGTTTACACGCCCATCATGATTTTCGCTATAACAGGATTCTATTTCCTTCGCAAAAGAATGACTATCTTGTTTTTACCTATCATAATTTTTACCATAATCAATATATATGTGATTTTTTCGTGGTGGGATTGGTCGTATGGTGGCAGTTTCGGAGCGCGTGCCATGATTGACTCCTACGCTTTGATGGCGATTCCGATGTCGGCTTTTGTTGAAAAAATACTGAATTCCAAGCGTCTTCTTCGCACTGGAACACTGGCCTTCATGTTTTTGCTTGTCATGTTTAACATCTTTCAAATACTGCAATACAAATACGCAACAATTCATTTCTGCGAGATGTCGAAGGAATCATATTGGCATTCATTCGGGAAACTAAAAGCCGATATTGAGTTTTACAATCTATTAGAACCACTTGATTATAAGAAACTTATCAAAGGTGAGTATGCCAAGATCCCAAAAATCAGGGAGTCGATCGGGCCAGATGCCGTAACCGGATTTGAGGAATTTTCGCGATTCAAAAACAATTTCATCTCAACTGATGGGCATTACGAATTTAAAGATGCCAAGTTTCAAAGTAA
>CANNKD010000088.1 GCA_947505205.1 Bacteroidota bacterium
ACACAGCTAACTATGAAGCAGGCGTTTACGTAGTACGTATCGAAACTGCCGCAGGAAGCGAAACCAAACGTGTTACTATTGTTCGCTAATCGCAACATATAGAGATCATTATGATCTCAAACAAAAAAAAAGGGAACCGAAAGGTTCCCTTTTTTTGTTTGTATTTGATGAAAACTCCGGTTGTCAGCTGCAATTCACTAAATTTGCCGACTCACTTAAAATCCAAATGGTTTCAGTACAAAATTTAACAATGCATTTCACCGGTGACGATTTGTTCACCGGCATCACTTTCTTAATCCGTGAAAAAGATAGAATTGGTCTTGTTGGTAAAAACGGGGCAGGTAAAACGACATTACTCCGACTGATTTGTGGGCTCGAACAGCCGCATAAAGGAGAGGTGATTGTTCCAGAAGAAACATCTATTGGATATTTACCGCAGGAAAAGGAATTATCGAGTAACCGGACTATTCTTGATGAAGCGCTTACTGCTTTTGATGAGATTCAACATATTGAACAACAGATTGATAAAGTAACCCATGGGTTGACTATCAGAACCGATTATGAATCAAGTTCTTATCACGATTTAATCGAGCGGTTATCGATATTAAATGAGCGTATCGCTTTATTGGGAGTGAATTCGATGGAAGGTGATGCTGAACAGATCTTGGTTGGATTAGGGTTTGAACACAGTGACATGCAACGTTTGATGACCGAATTCAGCAATGGTTGGCAGATGCGCGTGGAATTAGCCAAGATTTTGTTAAAACGGCCATCTTTACTCATAATGGATGAGCCAACAAACCATCTTGATATTGAAGCCATTCAATGGCTTGAATCATATCTGCAGAATTATTATGGTTCGGTTTTAATGGTTTCTCATGACAGAGCATTCTTAGATAATATCACAAAAAGGACAATAGAAATCAGTCAGGGGAAAATATACGATTATAAAGGTTCGTATAGCGAATATGTAGATATGCGCGAGGAACGAATCGAAAATCAGACTTCTGCCTTCAATAATCAGCAAAAGGAAATCAAGGAGATTGAGCGTTTTATCGAGCGCTTCAGGTATAAAGCCTCTAAATCCAAACAAGTTCAATCGAGGGTGAAACTACTCGAAAAAATAGATCAAATCGTAGTGGATGAAATGGATGGCTCGTCCATACATTTTCGATTTCCTCCGGCACCACATTCTGGGAAAATTTCGCTCGAGCTGAAAGGTTTATCAAAAGCTTATGGCGAACTTAAGGTATTGAATGCGATTGATTTAATGGTTGTACGCAACGAAAGAATTGCTTTTGTGGGTCGCAATGGTGAAGGGAAATCGACCCTGGCCAAAGTGCTGGCCGGTATTCTCGATTTTACAGGTGAACTGAAGTTAGGTCATCAGGTAAAGATTGGTTATTATGCACAAAATCAGCATGATATGCTTGATTTGGAAAAAACTGTTTTTGAAACCCTCGATGAAGTAGCTGTTGGCGAAATTAGAACAAAATTAAAGGCGTTGCTTGGTTCATTTCTGTTTGGTGGTGATACCGTTGACAAAAAAGTTAAAATATTATCAGGTGGTGAAAAGGCACGTTTATCTTTGGCGAAAATGCTTCTTTTCCCTTCAAATCTTCTCATTCTCGATGAGCCGACAAATCACTTGGATATGCAATCGAAGGATATTCTGAAGAGTGCTTTGCTTAAATATGATGGCACATTGATCATTGTTTCGCACGACAGGGATTTTCTTCAAGGCCTGACAAACAAAGTGATAGAGTTTAAAAAACCTGTAATAAAGGAATATATTGGCGATATATATGACTTTCTGGAAGCTCGGAAAATTCAGAAACTTGATGATCTCGAAATAATGAACACAGCCACTAAGAAAATGGTTGAGGTTGTTGAGGTCTCACAGAATAAACAAAACTGGGAGCGAAAAAAAATCCTTGATAAGGATATGCGTAAGATCGACAAAGAAATAGAATATATAGAATCGGAAATTGGCAAAATTGAGCAAATTTTGTCCGATTTTGACCTCGTCCTTGCAAATCCGGCAGATTTCCCGGCTACTGAAATCAATGAGGAATGGTTGAAATCGTATGCCGCAAAAAAGAAATCATTGACAGAACGAATGGAAGATTGGGAAAAAAAGCATTCCGAAAAAGATGATTTACAACAGAGGATCAACGATTTTTAATAATCGCGCTTAAACATTGAAGTTATAAAGCTGAATAAAACAGATTTTTTATTCTTTTCAATCTGTATGCTATCGAGAATTTCTACGGCATGCTTATAATAATCCTGCATAATCGATTCAACAACTATTTCAATTTGAAGTTGATCGAAAATTGCTTTCACTTTTGAAATTTTCAAATCATCCTTCATTTGATTGTCATTATATAAATCGATAAGTGCTTGTTTATCTGAATTATGACATTGTTCAAGTGCTTTTAAAAACAGATAGGTCTTTTTGTTGGCCAATATATCACCACCTGTTTTCTTGCCAAAATATTTTTCCGAACCATATAAGTCGAGCAAATCGTCTTTTATCTGAAAGGCTATGCCGAGTTGAATGCCAAAATCATACATCAATTTCATATCTTCATCCGAAGCATTGCCAATGATTGCGCCAATCTGAATGCTCACACCAATTAAAACAGCTGTTTTCAACTGGATCATCTCAAGGTATTCATCTAGATTAACCTGCGTTATAACTTCAAAATTCATATCGAGTTGTTGGCCTTCACAAACTTCAATGGCAGCCTTATTGAAAACTCTGAGAATCTTTGGAACATATTGATCTTCAGTTTGTATGGCATATTGATAAGCCATTGCAAACATGGTATCACCCGATAAAATAGCAATATTTGAGTTCCATTTCTTATAAACCGTTTCTCTGCCTCTTCGCAATGGTGCCTGGTCCATGATATCATCATGAACGAGCGTGAAATTATGAAATACCTCGAGGGCGAGGGCCGGGTGAATCGCATGCACAAGATTTCCGCCAAATAAATCACAAGTCATGAGTGTTAACAGAGGACGTAATCGCTTTCCTCCTTGCGTCATGGTATAGGCAATGGGGTCGTAAAGTTCAGAAGGAAATCTATTAAAATTCTGATTTGCAATATGTTGATTAATGATTTCCTGAAAATCTAAAAGAGAGCGCATGTATTTTAAAGCTTATTTTAACAGATTCATTAGATATTGGCCATACCCACTTTTGAGCAATGGCTGAGCCAGATTCTCCAGTTGATCATTGTTGATAAATCCTTTTTTGAAAGCGATTTCTTCAATGCAACCGATCTTTAATCCTTGCCGTTCTTCGATTACCTGAACAAACTGCGATGCCTGCAAAAGGGAAGTAAACGTTCCGGTATCGAGCCATGCAGTTCCACGTCCAAGAATTCCAACCTTGAGCTTGCCGGCTTCAAGATAATATTTGTTCACATCGGTAATTTCATACTCGCCTCTTGCACTTGGTTTGATGTTTTTGGCAACCTCCACCACCGAATTGTCGTAGAAATAGAGTCCGGGAACAGCAAAATTTGATTTCGGATTTTTGGGTTTTTCCTCAATAGAAATTGCTTTCAAATTTTCATCGAACTCTACAACTCCATATCTTTCAGGATCTGAGACGTGATAAGCATAAACAACACCACCATCTGGATCGTTATTCTCTACCAGAAGCTGTTGTAAGCCATTGCCATAGAATATGTTATCTCCTAAAACCAATGCCACTTTATCCTTCCCGATAAAAGATTCCCCAATGACAAATGCCTGCGCCAAACCGTTTGGTATAGCTTGTTCAGCATACGTAAAGCTGCATCCCAATGCAGTTCCGTCTCCCAGAAGTCTTTCAAAATGAGGAAGATCCACCGGAGTAGAAATAATCAATACCTCTTTGATGCCAGCCATCAGTAATATTGACAACGGATAATAAATCATTGGTTTATCGTAAATAGGCATAAGTTGCTTACTAACGGCCAGGGTAAGTGGGTGTAAACGTGTTCCGGATCCACCGGCAAGGATAATACCTTTCATAACAAATTGATATTAACTAATTTATAAAATAATTACTTTGAGTCCATTTCCTGAACAACATATTTAATTTCGGGTTTTTCCGGATCACTATTCTGCAATTCATCCTTATTTACGTTTTTAATTCGATTGAATAAGATGAAAATCGAAACTAAATTACAACTTTAAAGCGTTTAATTTGAATTTGGTTCAAAATTTGTTGATAATTGGGGTGTCATGTTGAATTTAATATGTGTGATTATGAAAAAGCGATTGGGCTTTATATTCATCTTTGGTTTTTGTCTAATATTTATAATATCTTGTAAATCAACAGATAAACTAATTGAAAACAAGCAATATGATGACGTCATCACTATTGAAGTTGATAAAATTTCATCAGGAAAAGTGGATGAGAAATCTGTCAAATTGCTAGCTCAGGCTTTTCATTCGGCTAATCAAATGGATCATGAGCATATTCTGCAACTGAAAGCAAGTGGTCAACCTGATATCTGGTTAGAGATTTATAACAAATATTGTTTGATGAATAAAAGACAAAATATTGTAAATCAGCTACCTGATGCGGTTAAAAATCAAATTGGTTTTGTTAAATTTGACTTTGATCACCTGATGGTTGAATCTAATTTGAACGCCCAGAGATATTTGGTTGCGAAAGCCCATGAACTTCAAAAATCGGGAAATAAAACTGATGCAGCTATAGCTTACGAGTTATTGGTTAAATTGAAAACCCTCAATCCTAATTTTCCCAATATTGATGCGATGTTACGACAAGCGATGCTCACGGGGATGACGAACGTTTTACTCACTTTTGAGGATAAATCGGGCTTAAATTTGCCGGAAAATGTAGTGAGTCAGTTAATGAATTTTATCCAGACCGACTTTGGAAACTCGAAAATCCATTATGCATTGATGGATGAGCAAGATGTTCAATTCGAAAATACTTTTCTTATCCAGGTTAATCATGTTACAGTGTCGCCCGAAAGAAGCGAAAAGAGTACTTTTACTGAACAGACAAATTTAAATGCGGTCGAAACACATCAAAGAACCAATTCAGGTTCGTTGGAAACTCCCGGATTGATTGTAAATGAAATAGTTATGACAAAAAGTTGTGAAATTTCAGGAAAGATTGACTTCATCAATAATACAAGCCATGAGGTTGAATTTTCGATACCGATTCGGGCAACTTCAAATTTTAAGTATGAATATGCAACTTTGAGTGGTGATTTAAATGCTGCTTCAGGTCGATCTTTAAGTCTTTCAAAGAACAAGCCCATTCTATATCCCACAAAAGAAATGATGATTTTAGACGGTGCAAAACAGTTTAATATTTTGGTTAAACAATTGATAATTAATGATATAAATAATTAATTCAATGACTTCTCGTGGCAAGGTTTTGTTGATTGATACAGCGCATCCTGTTTTGCAGGATGAGCTTGAGAAAATGGGTTTTGAGTGTGACTATTTCCCAAATGCGAAAAAGGAAGATTACATTCAAATGGCAGAAAATTATGTTGGTTTTGTAATTCGCAGCAAAATTCCGTTAGACGGAAGTATTTTACCAAAGGCAAAAAACTTGAAATTTATTGCCCGCGTTGGTGCAGGCATGGAAAATATTGATGTTGATTTATCTGAAAAGCTTGGAATACAATGTTTTAATGCTCCTGAAGGAAACCGTGATGCCGTTGGCGAGCAAGCCATAGGAATGTTGCTTGCATTGTTGAACCATTTAATTCGTGTGGATAACGAAGTGAGAAATGGTGTATGGATTCGTGATGAAAATCGTGGTTTTGAGATTAAAGGTAAAACGGTTGCTATTATTGGTTATGGCAATACAGGCGAGGCTTTTGCGAAAAAATTATCCGGTTTCGAAGCCAATATCATTGCTTTTGACAAATATAAAACGGGTTTTTCGGCATCGTATGTTCGTGAAGTGCAAATGGATGAAATTTTCACAACGGCTGATATCTTGAGTTTTCATGTACCACTTACCTCAGAAACAAATTATCTGTTTAATCAGACATATGTCGATAATTTTCAGAAATCAATTTACGTAATTAACACGTCCAGAGGTAAAGTGTTGAATACCCTTGATTTGGTTCATGCTATCAATAACGGAAAAGTATTGGGTGCATGTCTGGATGTGCTTGAATATGAGAAGTTTTCCTTCGAAGCAATTCAATCAGATCAATTGCCGGACGCTTTCCGCCAGCTGATTCAAATGAAGAATGTTATTCTTAGTCCACATATTGCCGGCTGGACGCACGAATCGCATTACAAATTGGGAAAAGTTTTAGCTGATAAAATCAGAGCGGCTTTTATCCAGGAATGAGTCAGGTCAAGTAAAGTTAATAAATCAGAAACAAATCTGCCAAACTAACTTACCAGTTCAGAATCTTTTTAAAATCGTATTCTTCCGGATTTGGTATATATTGACGTGCAGACTCGTAATCTTCTTCACCCAAATATTGCATACCCTCATTCATCACCATTTTCACTTTTTCTCCATTCATATTGACCAACCGTGGTTTGATCTTCCCGTTCGAATCGGCCAAATCTTTCAGATAAAGTGGAATGCAGTTACCGGCAGGATCAGATGTGACGATTGCGCCTGAAATTCCTTGATCGAATAACACCTTTACTCCGTAACCAAGTAAACCACAATACATTAAGTCGAATGAAACTGGGCGAACACAACGCAATTCATAGCCCAATTCAACCGGTCGGCTCTTTATGTCCAGATTAATTTCTTTCAGTTTATATTGAAGTAACATATTGTAAATGTGTGCTTTACTAACGTTACCAAGCTCAGGATGACCATGATCATCAAAGGTGAAATTAACGCCGGATGAAATGATTTCCTCATCGGTCATGAAATGGAAAACGCCTTCACTTACGATGGCAACACCATATCGGATACCCAAAATCTTACGTTTCACAATGGACGAGATGATCAATCTTGTAATTTTATCGAAGGTTAAGGTCGTTTTGTTAAACATTTCGGGGATAATAATCATGGGCAAATGACAAGCAGCTCCAATGCCAAATGCCAGATGACCCGCTTCGCGACCCATAGCAGAAACCACAAACCAATTTCCACTCGTCCGGGCATCTTCATATACTGTTTGCGCTATTCTAACTCCTTCATCCTTAGCCGAATAATAACCAAAAGTTGGAGAGCCTTCAGGCAAAGGCAAATCATTGTCAATGGTCTTCGGAACATGTATATTCTGAATTTTTATATCATTCTGCCCCAAAAACATGGAGATACGGTTCGCCGTAGAAGCAGTATCGTCACCACCGATGGTCACAAGCAGTTTTACGTTGTATTCGACAAAAAACCGGGCATTGAATTCCGAATCTTTCGGTTTATATCGGCTCATTTCGATGGCAGAACCTCCTTGTTTTTGAATATCATCTGCCAAAGTAAAATTGAAATCAATCATGGACGGATTGTCGTTAAAAAGGCTTTTGTAACCTCCGTGTAATCCAATAACACGGTATCCTGACTTTAAAAATACTTTCGCAACTGTACTGATTACGGTATTGATTCCGGGCGCAGGACCGCCTCCACATATAATAACAATTGAAGATTGCATAGTTAAATTTTTCCGCGAAGATAAATCATTCAACAAATTGAACTGATTTATTTAGAGTATGCCTATGATTTAAAAGAATACAAGGTATTGTAAAGTGTTTTATATCAATGATATATGAAATAAATTGAATTTATAAAAAACTAAAAAACAGTTCGAAAGACAAGAGTTCAGTTTTTATATTATTTTTGCCGCAATTAATTACCTAAGTTTATGACAATGAAATCTATCCTAAAAAAAACTTTCCTTTTTGTTAGCATGATGGTTGTTTCTGCGGTTATTTTCGCGCAGGCCACAACCAATGTTACCGCTTTGGAACAAATTGCCACTGAGCAAGATGCAGTATGGCAACAAATGAAACTGCGTGCCGAACAGTATGCACAAGAACACAATGTCCCCATCAGACAGGAATTGGAAGATGGCACCATTATTCAATTAGTGGACGTTGAAAATAATTTACCCATTTACTTTAAAACTTTTAACGATGGCGCTGCTATTACAACACGTGCTTTCCAGCTATGGGAAGGTGGAAGTGTTGGCGTTATTGCCGAAGGTGAGGGATATGCTAAAGTTGGAGTCTGGGACGGTGGCAAAGTGAGAAGCACCCATCAGGAATTTAATAATACAGGCACAAGCCGTATTATTTTATCTGACAATGCATCCACCCTTTCAGCCCACTCAACACACGTTTCAGGAACGATTATGGCCGGTGGCGTGAATGCCGGGGCTAAAGGTATGGCCCATAAAGCACAACTAAAAACATACGATTGGAACAGCGTTGAAAGTGAAATGGGAACTGCGGCAGCCGCAGGCATGGAAGTTTCGAACCATTCATGGGGTTACATTCAGGGATGGGATTACAATGGAACCTGGACGTGGCATGGAAATGAAGGCGTGTCTCCAATCGAAGATTATAAGTTTGGGTTTTACGATTCACAGGCTCGCACCTGGGATATGATTGCCAATAATGGCCCTTATTTCCTGATTTGCAAATCTGCTGGAAACGACCGTGGTGAAGGTCCGGGTAATGCCGGTCAAGGCGGTAACCCTGAAAAAGATGGCGGAACCGATGGTTACGATTGTGTTGCTGGTTCAGGGATTTCAAAAAATATTATGACCGTTGGCGCGGTTAGCGAAGTTTTAAATTACACAGGTCCCGGAAGTGTTTCAATGAGTAGTTTCAGTTGCTGGGGACCAGCTGATGATGGCCGTATAAAGCCGGATATCGTTGGCAAAGGAGTAAATACCTTTTCATCTTCTTCAGGATCAAATACTGCATACGAAACCATGTCGGGAACAAGTATGTCGAGCCCTAATGTTACTGGAACTTGCGTTCTTTTGCAGGATCTTTATCAACAGACACATGCAGGAACACCAATGCGTTCGTCAACCTTGAAGGGATTGGTTATACATACAGCTGATGAATGTGGTCCAAATACTGGTCCGGATTATAAATTCGGTTGGGGATTGATGAATGCCGAACGCGCAGGTAATATCATTATTGAAGATGATGTAATGCAGAATTCAATTGATGAGCAAACACTTCAAAATGGCGGAACTTACACACGTCAGGTAACCGTTGCCGGTAACACCCCTTTTTGGGTAACAATCTGTTGGAATGATCCTTACGGTGCGGTTCCTGCTGCATCTTTGAATCCAAGAGAACCCCGGATTAAACATGATCTCGATTTGAAAATTACGGATGGTCAGGGTAACGATTATTTCCCATACAAACTTGATTATGCAGCCCCTTCTGCAGCAGCAACAACCGATTCAAAAAATTATGTTGACAATGTTGAAAAAGTGTATATAGCAGCTCCAACAGCAGGAAATTATACCATTACAGTAAATCACGAGGGTACACTTAACTCAAACCAGATTTTTTCAATCATCCTAAGTGGATTAGACGAGTTTTCTGGAGTTCCTGAATGTTCAAACGGGCTTACAAGTCCTGTAGATGGCGGAGTTGAGGCTTTATTGTATCATGAAATTACCTGGACACCTGCTTCATTTGCAAGTTCATACGATGTTTATTTCGGAACCGATGGAGGCGGAACAAGCCTTCCTTTTAATATCAAAAATGGCGAAAATATTGAGGCCAATTCATTCCGTTACAATATGCAACCTTTAACAACTTATTATCTTGCTGTAATGCCTCGTAATAGTTCAGGAGTTAATGATGCTTGTACTACAATTTATAGTTTTACTACAATGGCTGCTATCGATCAATATCCTTATTATCAGAGTGCTGAAGATGTTACTGCACCCGCAATGGCACAATATTGGGGTAGTATTGATAACGGACCGATGCATTGGGCAACAACCAATTTGTTAGGTAATACCGGAACAAATTCATTCGCTTGTTATACTTCAAACGGTACGGCTGCTCCAATGAATAATTATTTAATTTCTCCTCCATTTATAGTACAAACCGGAAAAGAATATCGCTTGTCATATTCTTACCATGGTTTTATGCCATCAACGCCTGAATCATTAGATGTTTTATGGGGAACCGGCGGAACACCTGATTTGCTTAGCAATGTATTATTCTCCGATCCGGCTAACGTGAGCAATAACTGGGTTGGAAAAGAACATATTGTGGTTCCTAATTACGATGGTTCTATCTTTTTTGCATGGCATGCCAATACTGCAAGCGGAATGGGACAATTTATTGACGATATAATGGTCGAAGATTTTGGTCCGGTGGGAGTTGGCGAAAGTCCTGAACGTCAGATTCAAGTAACAGTTCAAGATAGTAAACTTAGTATTAAATCACAGTTTACCTTGAATAATGTTCAACTTACAGTTACAAACGCGAGCGGACAAACACTTTTGAATTCGAATATTTCAGGTGTTTCATCAAAAGAAATCGATCTGAATTTAAGCTCAGGTTATTACGTTATTAAACTTCAGGGAAAAGATTTCAGTAAAACCAATATGGTTTTTATTCAATAAGTTTTATCTTATAAAATAAATAAAGGCCTGGGATTTTCCCGGGCCTTTTTTTATTTATAAACAAGCTGAAGCGTGACTCTGCTTCGCTGCTCGAGCAAAATGTCTTTATGCTCAACTATTTCGGGGAGATTTGCAGTGTGATAATGTCGTATAGTTAAAAGGGTAAGATGCTCATTGTACCTTACCGTGAACTCAAGATGAAGTTTCTCAATTAACAATACCAGTTTATCTGCATTAAAATCAGTACAGATTGAAAGGCTCAATGCCGAAGTCTGCATCACATTGATTGGAATCTTTAATTCAGCAAAAACCCCAATAATCCTGTAAAGATTCATTTCGTCCATAAATGAAAAATCACGTGGACTGATACTTATCAAAACTTGTTGATCCTTAATAATATATGATGGTATCAGCGAATCAGTTTCAGCACTTTCGCAAACCACTGAGGCTGGTAAATCAGGCTGAAGAAATGATTTCACTTTCAAAGGAATCCGCTTGTTTTGGAGTGGTTTTATCGTTTTAGGGTGGATAATGGTTGCTCCATAATAGGCTAATTCAATCGCTTCAGGGTAGGAAATTACGTTAAGTTTTGTTGTTTCAGCAAAACGTTTCGGATCAGCATTTAACAATCCGGGAACATCCTTCCAAATGGTTACTTCAGAAGCATCAAGACAAGATGCAAAGACAGCTGCCGTATAATCCGATCCTTCACGCCCAAGTGTTGTGGTTCGGCTTTCGTGGCTTCTGCCAATAAATCCCTGCGTAAGAATATTTACGCCAACACCTAAGAAATTTTTTAATGAATTGATCTTGAGTGAAGTATAATCCCAATCGACATTTGCCTGCCGAAAAGTTTCATCTGTTACAATATAGTCGCGTGCATCAATCAAAAAGAAATTGTGTTGGTCAAAACTTAAATAGGCATCAATAATCGAAGTCGAAAGCAATTCGCCATAACTGATACTGGCGTCGTAGTGTTCGTCAAAAGAGTTGTAACCGGATGAATCAAGCAAAACATTTCGCAACTGATCGAAAATGGAATGCAAATTCGTGTAAACCGGATATGCGCGATTTTCAAAGAGATTATTACATATATTTATATGAAAATCAATAAGTTGATTAAATAATACTTCAAAATCATGCATTTCCTGACGAGCTGCAACCAGCAAAGATTCAAGTAAATTCGTCGTTTTTCCCATCGCTGAAACTACCACAACCAGCGATTCATTTTGATATTGCTTCAGTATTGAAGACATGTTTTTGATTGAATCGGCATCTTTTACCGATGCTCCGCCAAATTTGAAAACTTTTATCATGATTATATTTGGTGACTTATGTTGCTGAGATATTTACTTTAGATAACCAGTCCACAAATTTAGTATTTTTGCATGAAGCCTGCTTTTATTGGTGAAATTGAGTGAAAATAACGAGATATAACTTATTATTATGAAAACATTGGTCGAATTTATTTGGGAAGAACAGGAACATCATGTTGATTATGCTACCGGAGAGTTTTCTCGACTTTTAAATGATATTGGAATTGCCGCAAAAATCGTTAATCGCGATGTAAATCGGGCTGGATTGTCCGGAATTCTGGGTTCGGAAGGCACGGTAAATGTGCAGGGAGAAAGTCAGAAAAAGCTTGATGTGCTTGCTAACAATGAGTTTATTAAGGCATTACGCAACGGAAAACAATGTGCGGCTATCATTTCGGAAGAAAATGAAGATGTTATCGTTTTCGATGATAAAACCACCGAAAATGCAAAATATATTGTCGCAATCGATCCTTTAGACGGTTCTTCCAATATTGAAGTGAATGTTTCAATCGGTACAATTTTTGCCATTTATAAACGAAAATCTTTGGGAAAAATCATTACTTCTGAAGATGTTTTGCAAGCCGGAACTGAATTGGTTTGCGGTGGATATATCATTTATGGTTCTTCAACAATGTTGGTTTATACCACCGGACATGGCGTAAATGGATTCACTTACGACCCAACTTGCGGTTTGTTTATCCTCTCGCATGAGAACATTAAAATGGAAGATAAAGGCAATGTTTATTCCATAAACGAAGCCAATTACATTTATTTTGCCGAAGGTGTTAAAAAGTATATCAAATATTGTCAGGAGGATGATAAATCGACCAATCGACCATATACAACAAGATATATTGGTTCCTTGGTCTCTGATTTCCATCGGAATTTGTTGCGCGGTGGGATTTATATCTATCCGGGAACCTTAAAAAATCCCAATGGCAAACTGAGGTTGATGTACGAATGTATTCCGGTTGCATTTTTGGCTGAACAGGCCGGTGGAAAAGCATCAGATGGGTTTAGACGTATTCTGGATTTACAACCCCATCATATTCACCAGCGTGTTCCATTGTTTATCGGTTCAACATCCATGGTCGAAAAAGCTGAAGAAATGATGTTGAAGTATAGTCCTGAATTTAAAGAACTTATACAGGATTAATCTTATTAAACAAAAAAAGGCAAGGTGTTTTTGAATCACCTTGCCATTGTTGTATATGTTTGAAAGATTTATTTGAACAGGAATCCGATTTTTAAACCTAC
>CANNKD010000089.1 GCA_947505205.1 Bacteroidota bacterium
TCGCATCAACCCTATTATAAATATCTGGTAAAGTGTTGATTCCGTTCGTTTCATCAATGATATAGGACGGCGAGATATACCAGAAATCACTGCCGTCACGAATTACATTCTGGCCGGTTAATCCCATACTTTCCGAACGGCTTTGTTGCATCGTATAACCAACTACTGCATTGATACTGTGCTTATTGAAAGATTTAACATACGTGAGCGTATTCTCCCACAACCAACTGAAATTATCGCTATTGCTTTTGCTAAGATCGCTGAATTCATTGTATTGTTGCGTGGCAGTGCCATCAGGATTATACACAGTATAGGCCGGTGTAAAACTTTCATATTTGTTGTATGAGGCATCCATACCGAAACTCGATTTTAATTTAAAATCTTTCATAATGGTGGCTTCACCAAAGACATTTCCCACGCCACGAACGCCATTTGCGTAGTTATTTGAATATTCCAAATCAGCCAATGGATTGCCAACATTGTAAACTACACCAAAACTTCCATCATCGTAATATGGTTTGAGAATGGGTTGGGCACGATAAACCGAATAAGTGACATTCGGGGCATTTTGCTGCTTGAAAGGAGCAATGGTGATATTATTCCCAAACTTTATAAATTCATTGATATGATAGGTATTGTTTAGTTTGATTGTCAGTCGGTTATAATTTGATTTTGGAATCGTTCCTTCCTGACTGAAAAGACCGATACCGACATAATATTCCATTTTTTTTCCGGCACCGCTTATCGAAAGCTGATGACTTTGCATAGGTGCATTTCGAAAAACAAGATCTTGCCAATCCGTATTCGGAACAGCGTCAACATTATTAAACGAACCGGGTTTAATTTCATTGGAAATAATAGCAAACTCCCTGCCACTCAATAAATCAATCGGATTATTAATTTGCTGCATTCCAAATTCGGAGGAGAAATTCACAATCGTTCTCTCCTGCCCTACCTGACCTGTTTTGGTTTGAATAAGCACAACTCCGTTTGCACCTCTCGAACCATAAATTGCTGTAGCAGAAGCATCTTTTAATACCTCCATCGATTGAATATCGTTGCTGTTTAAAAACGATATATCATCGAGAATAACTCCATCAACCACATAAATTGGAGCAGAATTATTAAATGTTCCAACACCACGAATTCGCACGGCAATACCTGCACCTGGCGCACCTGAAGTGCTTGAAACCTGCACTCCTGTTGCCTTTCCTGATAAGGCTTGTACAGGATTAATGGATGTGGTTTTTTTGATATCATCCACTTTTACAGAACTCACTGACCCGGTTAAATCACTCTTTTTAATCGTTCCATAACCGATTACTACGATTTCGTCTAATAAAGCAGGTTCAACATTGAGGACGACATTAATTTCTGTTTTTCCATCAATAATTACCTCTTTGGCTTGGTAACCGGTAAAAGAAAAAACGAGCGCGAGATCGCCCTTTAAGATGTTTATACTGTAGTTCCCATCTAAATCAGCCGTAACGCCCCGCGTGGTTCCTTTTACTGAAACACTCACCATCGGAAGTGTTGAACCTGTGTCACCTGCTGTCACTTTACCTTTTACCAATCCCTGGGCAAAACCACTTGAAGAGGCGAATAAAAACAGTATGCCAACGAATAGTATTCGTGGCCATTTTTTCATCTGTTTGATTTCATTCATGATTGTAAGTTTTTATCATTCAATTAGTTATTAGTTATTCATTTGTATTAAGCCATCCACCTGTAAAGCCGGCTTTTACTAATCCAGAACGAATATACGGATTTTTTTTCATGATATTCCAAATCAGACCACTTTGGTAGTTTTCAATCTGGATGAGAATCGGACCTTGATCAATACCCAGATAATCAGTATCGAACCATCCTTTTTTGGTAAAAGTAGGATTAAAAGCATCAACAAAACCATATTGCTGAAAGATTTTATCTCCATATTTTTCTTTCATATTGAATAAGGCATTAATACTTTCGTCAGGTGTAAAAGCAATGGAACCACCTGCTGCCGTAGGTGCAATTGTACCATCGTCTTCCAAATAACTGGAGGCAACACCGCGCGCATTGTAATCTTTGAACTGGATTCGCTTCCCGGAAATTTTCTTTTCAATATAATCAGGACCATCACAAGCCGTTAATCCCCATATTTCAGCACTATAATCCACAAAACCCTTCGGATTTTCAATACAATATTGTCTATTGCTTAAAGTTGCCCGACGTGAGTTTTCAAAATAATCGATACCTTTCTCTTTCATATATGCATCCTGAATTCCCCGAAAATCGATAAACATCTGTGAATACTGATGCCCGAATAAGGGGCCGAAATTGATGTGTTCAAATCCTTTAAAATTTGACCATTCATAAGTCGAACACCAGTTTTTCCAAGAATCAGCCGGTAGCGGATGGGTTGGAGAACCAATCGCCAAAATGTAAAGTATCATGGCTTCATTGTAGCCATTCCACGACGATTCTAAAAAACCTACTTCTGGTTTCCAGCCCATACTCATCGTTTTTCTTCCGTCCATTGCCCAATCCCATTCCACACGTAAATACAATGAATCAGCTAGTGACCGAATCATTTTCTCGGTTTCATTTTCTTTGTCAAAATAAGATTGACAAGTTAAAATACCGCCAAAAAGCAAACCAGTATCAATGGTTGATAATTCTACATCTTTAAATCGGGTACCACTTCCGTAATTCAGAAAATGATAATAAAAGCCTTTAAAGCCGGTCATTCCGGCAATACTGTCGCCTTGTTTGGATTGCCAAAGCCATTGCAGAGCTGCCAAAACCCGTTTTGAACCTTCATCGCGGCTGATATATTTATTTTCGATACCAATTATATAGGAAGGAAGTGCAAAACCCGTGGCGGCAATACTCGTGAAATTCTTTGTAGGGAAGCGATCATCGGTTTGAATATTTACGGTGTCGTAAACCTCCCAAAAATAACGAAATGTTCTATTTTTCAAGTCATTAACAAAATCTGTATGATCTTTAGTAATCTTTATTTTCTCACCAGGTCTTCCACATGAGAAGAATATTAATCCCATGAAGATTATTGGAATAAAAATATAAAACAAAATAGAGTTATAATTTTTCATAAAATTATTGAACAAATCAAAATAATTACAACCGATTGCAAAAATCAAATACGAATTTAAGTCATCACAAAAATACATATAGAATTAATACACCAGTTTAATAACTTCATCCAAATTAATGATTTTATGCACCCCAACTTAACCTCATCACTAAAAAGCAATCCCAACACAATGAATTTACTTACAATTAAATCCAGATACATTTCTTACTCAATAATTTTCAAAAACAATTATGAAAAAACTTTTAGAGAAATCTTCAAACCTGAAAAATGCTTTGAGTAAATACCATCAAAACCTCTCAATTCAGAGATATTAAAATTCTTTCAACGAAAATTAGGCTCTTAATCACAATTTTGAAGCACTACTTGAGTTAACAGATCAAATAGTAGAATTCGTTCAAATTTTGCTGTTATTTAATTATCAATACCTTTGCCCAAATATTCAAAAATTCATTTATGAAACAAGTCCCAATGGTTGACCTGATTGGTCAATACAACAAAATCAAACCCGAAGTTGATGCGGCTATCGCCGAAATATTAACAAATGCTTCCTATATCAATGGGCCCGCTGTAAAGAAATTTCAAGCCAATCTTGAAAGTTATCTCGGCATTAAACATGTAATTCCGTGTGCCAATGGTACAGATGCTTTGCAAGTTGCCATGATGGCATTGAATCTGCAACCAGGCGATGAAGTCATCACAACATCTTTTACGTTTATCGCGACGGCGGAAGTGATTGCTCTACTGCATCTTACACCTGTTTTGGTAGATGTATTGCCCGACACTTACAATATTGATCCGGCAGCAATTGAGCGTGCCATCACTCCAAAAACAAAGGCCATTGTTCCGGTTCATCTTTTCGGACAATGCTCAGATATGGATGCTGTAATGGAAATTGCAAAAAAACACAATTTATATGTTATTGAGGATAATGCACAAGCAATCGGAGCCGATTATCGTTCGAAAGATGGTTCAGTAAAAAAGGCCGGAACAATTGGTCATATTGGTTGTACTTCGTTTTTCCCTTCTAAAAACTTAGGCTGTTATGGTGATGGTGGTGCCATTTTCACCAATGATGACGCACTGGCAGCACAGATGCGTGTGGTTGTAAATCACGGAATGACGGTTAGGTATTATCATGATTATGTGGGCGTTAACTCTCGGTTAGATACTATTCAGGCTGCAATTCTGGATATCAAACTCAAACATCTGGATGGATATGCCGAAGCACGCCGCTTTGTAGCAAAGTTTTATAACGATGCTTTTTCTGTTTCCGAAAAGCTCATTACTCCTGTTACATCTTCATTTACAAGCCATGTTTTTCATCAATATGCCTTTGTTACAAAGGGAGTCGATCGTCAGAAACTGATGGATCATTTGCAATCGAAAGGTATATCGAGTGCCATTTACTATCCGGTTCCATTGCATGAGCAAAAAGCTTATCTCGATCCACGGTATAAAACTGGTGATTTCCCGGTGACAGAAGAATTATGCAAAAACATTTTCTCGTTGCCAATTCACACCGAATTTGACGTTGAGACATTGCAATATGTGGTGGATGCGGTGTTGGAGTTTGTAAAGTAAGTGCCTTGAGTGCCTTGAGTACTTGGAGTGACTTGAGTATTTTGTGCTTGTGATAAATATTAAATTGATATTTAAAAAGTGTAATCAATGGATAATAAGGAATTTAGTAAATTATTGGAAATCAGGACAAAGAAATTCGCTATCGCAATTATTTTAATGTCTGCTAATTTGCCATATTCTATTGAATCGAAAGTAATAAGAAATCAACTTACAAAATCCGGAACAAGTATAGGGGCAAATTACCGGGAGGCAAATAGATCAAAAAGTAAGGCTGACTTCATAAGAAAAATAAAAATTTGCCTTGGGGAAGCGAGTGAAACAGTATATTGGTTGGAAATTTTAATCGAATTGAATTGGCTCGAGAAAGAAAAATTTAATCCTATATTAATTGAGGCGAACGAACTTCTTGCATTATTTACTTCAATCACACATAATTTGAAACTCAATAATTAACTTCTGACTTAAAGTACTCAAGGCACTACAAGTACTTTAGTTCACTTTAGCTCACTATTAAAAAAGCATTTTATGAATAACGAACCACTTTATTTCTCCCACGAAACCGCCATCATCGACGAGGGATGCCAAATTGGCGAAGGAACAAAAATCTGGCATTTCTCGCATATCATGTCGAACTGTGTTATCGGCGAACGTTGTAATATCGGCCAAAACGTGGTCGTTTCTCCTGAAGTCATCCTGGGGAAAAACGTTAAAATCCAGAATAATGTCTCCATCTATACGGGTGTAATCTGTGAAGATGATGTTTTTTTGGGGCCATCGATGGTTTTCACAAATGTGATCAATCCACGAAGTGCCGTTAACCGGAAAAGTGAATATTCCAGAACAACCGTAAAACGCGGCGCTTCCATTGGAGCCAATGCAACCATCGTTTGCGGAAACGATATCGGCGAATTTGCCTTTATTGGCGCTGGAGCTGTTGTCACAAAAGAGGTTCCAGCATACGCACTTGTAGTTGGTAATCCTGCCAGGCAACTTGGATGGATGAGCGAATTTGGACAACGACTGTATTTTGACGAAAACGGAATTGCTGTGTGCGAAGAGAGTAAAGAAAAATATAAACTCGAAGAAAATAGGGTTAGAAAATTATAGCTTTGCTTTGCGAAACAATTGTTTATCTTTGAATTAAATAAACGACTATGAAAATATTAGTTACAGGTGGCACAGGCTACATTGGTTCACATACCGTTGTCGAGTTGCAGCAGCAGGGTTTCGAAGTGGTTATCATTGATAATCTCTCGAACTCACAGATCGGTGTTATTGATGCAATTACCTCAATAACAGGTATTAAACCTCATTTCGAGCAATTCGATCTCGTTAACAGGGAATTGACTTCTCAGTTCTTTTCACGGCACACCGACATCATGGGAGTGATTCATTTCGCTGCATTTAAAGCTGTTGGTGAATCTGTCGAAAAACCACTGAAATATTACCGTAATAACCTCGTTTCGTTGATGAATATCCTCGAAAGTATGAGCGAATTCAACATTCCGAACCTAGTTTTTTCTTCATCCTGCACAGTTTATGGTCAGCCGGATGAACTACCCGTTTCGGAAAAAGCTCCTACTAAAAAAGCTGAGTCACCTTACGGAAACACCAAACAGATTTCAGAAGAAATCATTCAGGATACATTGAAATCCTCGAAAATGAATGCCATCGCACTACGGTATTTCAATCCGATTGGTGCCCATGAATCGGCCAAGATTGGAGAGCTTCCATTGGGAGTTCCAAATAATCTGGTTCCTTTTATCACCCAAACTGCCATTGGAATCCGTCAGCAATTGAGTGTTTTTGGCGATGATTACAACACACCCGATGGCACGGCAGTTCGCGATTATATCCATGTCGTCGATTTGGCGCAAGCACATGTTATTGCAGTGAAAAGGATGATCGAATTGAAGATGAAGCAAAGCTTTGAAATATTCAATCTTGGAACCGGAACAGGCTTATCGGTTTTGGATGTAATCACCTCATTCGAACGTGTTTCGGGGGAAAAACTCAATTATAAAATCGTTGGACGCCGAGCAGGTGACATTGAACAGGTTTGGGCAAACTCCGATTTTTCAAATGAAGTTCTGGGCTGGAAAGCCAAGAAAACCGTGGACGAGATGACAGCTTCAGCCTGGAAGTGGGAAAAAGTTTATCGTGAAATAGTATAATCTAAAAAGGAATAATCATGAAAAAAATATTAGTTACCGGCGGAGCCGGTTTTATTGGTTCGCATGTTGTGCGACTTTTTGTGAATAAATATCCTGAGTGTCAGATTTATAATCTTGACGCGCTAACCTACGCAGGTAATCTATTCAATCTCAAAGACATAGAAAACAAACCAAATTATCATTTCATCAAAGCCGATATTGTTGACGGTGAGAAAATGATGGAGCTATTCGCGAAATATCAATTTGATAGCGTGATTCATCTCGCGGCCGAGTCGCATGTTGATCGTTCCATTACCAATCCAATGGAGTTCATCATGACCAATATCGTTGGCACAGTGAATCTGTTGAATGCCGCCAAACATTACTGGAAAGATAATTTCGCTGGAAAACGTTTTTACCACATCTCTACCGATGAAGTGTATGGCTCGCTTGGTGAAACAGGATTCTTTGTCGAATCAACCGGATATGATCCGCATAGTCCATATTCAGCATCCAAAGCAAGCAGCGACCATTTGGTTCGTGCCTATCATGATACGTATGGATTACCTATTGTGATTTCGAATTGCTCGAATAATTATGGTCCAAATCAGTTTCCTGAAAAACTCATTCCACTGTTTATCAATAATATACGTAACAATAAGCCATTACCTGTTTACGGAAAAGGTGAAAATATCCGCGATTGGCTTTTTGTGGTTGACCACGCACGCGCCATCGATGATATTTTCCATAAAGGATTAGACGGAGAGACCTATAATATTGGTGGACACAATGAATGGACGAATATCGCCCTCATCAATGTGATGTGTAAGGTGATGGACGAAAAATTGGGTCGCGATGCCGGAACCTCCGAAAAACTTATTTCATATGTGAAAGACCGCGCCGGCCATGACCTTCGTTATGCCATAGATTCCAGTAAGTTACAACGTGAATTGGGGTGGGTTCCGTCATTACAATTTGAAGAAGGCATTCGTTTAACCATAGAATGGTATTTGGATAATCAAGCCTGGCTCGATGAAGTTACTTCTGGTAACTACCTGAAATACTACGAGAAACAGTATGAGGAGAGGTAGAAAGAAATCCAAATTGTTACTTTTTCACTCCTGAAATTCATCTTTCCGAAATAAAATGATTGCTTCTCCCTTTTACAAACGAACCAATTCCTTATCAATCATTGTGGTTGGTTTACTCATCGCAATTCTCGGAATTTTCAAGTTTACTTTTCTTCAGACAAATATCCTAAGTTATGACTATTTTGGCTTATACCTTTATCTGCCAGCAACTTTCATTTATCACGATCCAGCAATCAGTAATATAAGCTGGCTGGAAAATATCAATGCATTATATCATAATACACCGATGTTTTATCAGCTTCAGTCGGTTGGTGATTTTCATCTGATTCGTTTTTTTTGTGGGATGGCCATATTGTTATCTCCTTTCTTTTTTCTCGGTCACATTGCTGCGATAATTGGTGGTTATACGGTTGACGGATTCTCAGCTCCTTATCAGCTTGCCATGACATTTGCTGCTTTTTTTTATGTTGCTGTCGGAATTGTTTTTGTCAGGAAAATACTATTACATTTTTTCACCGAGAAAGTTGCCATTTGGACATTGATAGCACTTTATCTTGGGACAAACTTATTTTTCTGGACAACCTTTGATGCTGGTGCACCACATACAATATTATTTACTTTATATGCTGTATTAATCTGGTTTACAATTAAATGGCATAAATTTCCAAAACTGAAATATGCTATTTTTATTGGATTGACACTTGGTTTAATCATCGTTTCGCGACCCAGTGAAATCATTGCAGTATTTATCCCTTTGTTTTGGAATATCTTTAATAAAGAATCCCTTATTGATAAATTTAGATTGATCTTGAAGTTTCGGTTTCATTTCTTTTGGCTGATTTTGGCTACTTCAGTGATGGGGTTGCCTCAGATTTGGTATTACCATCATTATACCGGAAATTTCTATTTTTCAACTTACACTGATCCACAATCCGGCCTCGATTTTTCAAATCCACGATTCGCTTGGGTTTTGTTCAGCTTTCGAAAAGGCTGGTTCATTTATGCTCCAATCATGATTTTTTCAATTATCGGTTTACCATGGATGATTAAAAGCCGCAAAAAAATTGCACTTCCGATACTTAGCTATTTCTTAATCAATCTACTGATAATTGCTTCTTTTACAAGTTTAGTCAGTTATGGTTGGCGGGCTTTTATACAATCGTATGCGATTATGATGATTCCTTTAGGATATTTCATTAAGTATTTGCTTGATAAAGGATTAACAATAAAAATACTGTCGTTGATCATTCTGATTTTCTTTATTTTATTGTCTGTTTTACAATCATGGCAAATTATGAACGGCATAATAGACAGTTCAAGAATGACAAAAGATTACTATTTTAGGATTTTTGGTAAAACAAATATCACTGAGAATGATAAAAAATTGTTACGCATTAATCCGTATCTTGACGATGAAACTGGAAATAAAATGGCTGACACAATAGGTTTTAAAAGAACTGTGTTGAAATATTACAATTTTGATGTTCCAATGGTCGGTTACGAAAAATTACAACAAGTTGATAATCTGAATAATACAAATAAGACTATCGAAATAAGCCAGGTCTTACAATATTCTCCTGCAGTTAAAATTCCAAATAATGAAATCACTGATAAGGAGTATTTTTGGGCGAGAATTTCATTCATATATAAGTCGGATACTATTATTCAACCTGGCGATTTACTGTTAGTTGCAACTTATACTTACCAAGGTATAAACTATAAGCATAAAAATGCAGTTTATAAATATCGCGCTTTCAAAGTGCCATTTGAAGCGAAAGACCAAAGCAAATGGCAATACTTTAGTGTCGATTATTTATCGCCTGAAATTACCACTCCAAAAGATAGATTTGAAACGTATGTTTGGTACCGTGGTAAAAATAAAGTCCTTATTGATAATTTCTGTGTTACGAAATTTGAACCTTGAGTTAATTTCAGAGTAATTGAAATACAATCTAATTTTTTGATTCATAAGCTGTTATCAAAATATTATCGATTAACACCTCCGTATCCCCTTTCAAAATAAAATTTGTTTGGAACCGATCAGATTGGCCACGAACTTCAGGGGTCAAGTATTCCATGCTTACTCTGTTCCATTGACAAGCAATCAACTTTAAGGAATCGAAAGAAGATATTCTCTCACAATACAAGAAATTTTTATGTGTAAAGGCCATTACCAACAACAATTGACTCGATGAAATATCTTTCGTGATGAAAACATCTGCCGTCACCCTTACAATGGCATATTCATTGTTAGTCAATAAGTTATATGATATTTCGTATTTGGGAGAAATACGATTCGAGGTATTTAGTTTTAGAACCTTGGTAGAATTTAAGGAGTCTATTTTCCAATTTATTGACTTATCACTCTTTTCAAAATCTTGATAATCAAGCTGTTTTGAAGTATAATTATTTGAGTTTATTAATAATAATGATGGATCTGAATTCCTGTCAACCAATAAATATTTTTCCCACCCAACAGGTAACTCTGTTTTAAGAAAAACCTCATTATATGCTTCTTTAGTCATTCTTGATGAATGAATAATGCCATGAAGAAATTGCCATGATTGGAAAATATTGAATATCAATAATATAACTAACAATAAAATCAAACCAATTTTATAAAGGTCCCTTTTCTTCCGTATATGATTTATAAATGTCCCTAATGGAAATGATAGAAAAATATACATGGGAATAAGGGCCCGTTGACTGAAACAATCGGCATACCACCAACACGACCAGCTGGCAATTACGTAAAAAGAGATCGTAAAAAAGATAAAAATGGCCGGAAAAAGTTTCTTCTTAAACCGAAATAAATGATAGAATCCGGCAATAGCAAAACCCATTATCGGCGTATATAAAAGCCAGCCTTTACGGAAACTAAAAAGCACTTCTGTAAGATAAGGATGCAATAATTCCATGCCTTCTCCTGCATTGCCTCCATAGCTATTAAACAGAAATTTACCGGTCATAAATTTCCAGTAAATCAATTGAAATGAACCAATTACAAATACAATTCCTATTATTAAAGCAAAAGATTTCCAATATCTAAACCAAAATAATATTCTTTGTTTAATCTGAAACCCATGCATATTCCACAAAATCGGAATAATGATTACCAGAATCTCGGTTGGTCTGCTTAAGGCAGACAATCCAATTGTAATTCCAAGACCAATCGCATATTTATTTTGTAAAGTTTCGTGCCATCTAATTGTAAACCAAAGCACTAACGAAAAAAGAAAAAATAAATAATTGTGCGACATCAGCCCCTGGCCATGGAAACTGGTATGAACCAATGCATTTGTTCCAAAAACTATGATTATTAACAAAATAGCCGTAATCTTACTATCGAAATATTTTAAAAGAGATTTTCTGAAATACAACAATCCAATAACCGTATAAATAAAACTTCCATACAACAATGAAAATTGATAGGGCGCCGAAAAGCCATCTGCTTTATAATCAGAGAAATGAGCCACAAAATGACCTATAAAAAACCACGGTGCATATAAAACAGCCATTCCCATCGGATATTTCATTACCCAATTACCACCTTGCATTGGTAAAGCTTGATAAAATGTGCTTGTGTTGTTGTATTCTGAAATTATATGGTTTACAACTTCAATATTCTTTAGCCCTAAATCGTTGTAAATGAATGTGAATGGAAGGTAAAGGTAATAACCGAAAATGTCCCATGAAATAATTGAATGTGGAATTACAGAAATAACCACATATGAAAGTATAAGTACAATTGCTGTTAAACTATATAATGAAGGATCAGTTCTTTTTATCATTCCTTTAATTTACAAGGAATTACAGACTAATAATTTGTTTCTTTCTACGTAGGAAATTGTATCTCAAAATACACCAGATTGCCCTGAAGCCATCCGATGCTTTGATTTTTTTGCCTTCGTCATAAGTTCGGCCATAATATGAAATCCCAACTTCATAAATCCTGATTCCTTTTATACGCGACATTTTTGCTGTTACTTCCGGCTCAAAACCAAAACGTTTCTCCTTGAGGTTCAAATTTTTAACGACATCCGATTTGAATAACTTATAACATGTTTCCATATCAGTCAAGTTCAGATTGGTAAACATATTTGATAGCATGGTGAGAAACTTATTGCCAACGGTATGCCAGAAAAATAAGATTCGGTGAGGATTTCCGCCTGCAAACCGCGAACCATACACCACATCGGCAAAACCATCGAGCATCGGTTTCAATAAAATATTAAAATCTTCCGGATCATATTCCAAATCAGCATCTTGTACAATGATAAAATCACCTGTGGCTAATTCAATTCCCTTGTGAATGGCTGCACCTTTACCTCTGTTTTTCTCCTGAGAAAACAAGCGAATATTTAATTTACTATTATTGGTAATAAAATCATTTACAATTTGTTGGGTATTGTCAGTTGAGCAGTCATTGATGATAACAATCTCTTTTTCAACATTTTGAATCAGGCTGACATCTGAAACTTTCTGAAGGATTCGTGTAATGGAATTAGCCTCGTTGAAGGCCGGAATGATGATTGAAAGCGTTAATGACATAGACAAATTATCTGTTAATGCAGGTCTTGAACTTATAAGACGTTAAAAGTTAATTAATTATCACCAAACTCCTGTGATTATTTACTTTGGTGTTGCTGCAAAGGTAAAAAAAATGGTGAAAAGTAAATTAACTGAAATTTGAGTGAATTTGAACTTTATCACTTTTCTCCTGGGACTTACTTCTTCATCTTCTTATTCTGAAACACCCACATCGCATCGCCCCTGAGCATTTCTTCGACCGAAATATGGCGTTTTACTGCTTTTTCTTCAATCATTTTCATATAGTTTGGACTGTTTTTTATGCCGTCGATAATTTTTTGAATGGATTGTAAATCTTCAGCAGAAAACGCATCTAACTTATTGATAGCCAAATACAAATCGTGAATAAACCCAAAACTGAAGCGATCCATATTGGCATCGGTCTGTAACAGAACGATAAAATCAGTTTCCATCACCCGCGACAAAATATCTACATTATGGCGCTCAATGGTTTCGCCTCCATTTCCTTGGATTAGCTCTGCATTGTAATACCAGAAATCGTGCGATTTGAATGAACGCGTTGCATTTCCACTTCCAAAATAAGGCCAGTAGTAACTGTCA
>CANNKD010000090.1 GCA_947505205.1 Bacteroidota bacterium
GCCACAATCAGCGTTTTTAGCTATTCTGAAGTTGGATTGAGGGAAAGTTCATAGAGTGTCTTCCTGCCAGACTCGCCAACAGACAGGGAATTACAAGTATTATTTGCTGTATTTTTTCAACTTTCTAACTTTAAGTACTTTTTTTTTGTAACTTTATCCCTTGTTGTCCGTCTTTATTAGGTGTTTGAAGTTTACTTATGACCCGTAACGAATACAACCACTGTGTAGATGAATATGCTGATGGCCTTTATAGGTTCATCCTCAAGAACTTACGTGATAAGGAAAAAGCGCGAGATATCGTTCAGGAAGCATTTACGAAAGTCTGGGTTAAAAAAGATGAAGTGGATGTGTCGAAAAGTAAGTCCTATTTATATACAACGGCTTATCACACCATGATTGATATGATTCGAAAAGATGAACGTTCAGTCCGTTTAGAGCAACACCATCAGATGGGTGAACGATCATACAATTCCTTTAATGATTTAAAAGAGGTCCTCGATGGTGCATTGGCACAATTGCCTGAAATACAGCGAACTGTTGTGTTACTGCGCGATTATGAAGGATATTCATACACCGAAATTGGTGAAATTGCTGATTTAAGCGAAGCACAGGTGAAAGTATATATTTTCAGAGCCAGAATGACTTTGAAATCGTATATTCATAGTCTGGATAAAGTATTGGAAATGAATTAAATAGCCCCGACCTTTAGGTCGGGGAGGAGAATGAAAAAAAATGAAAATAGCGATTGAAAATTACGAAGCATTTTTAATTGACTATTTGGATGGAAAATTGAATCCTTTTCAAGTAGCTCAGCTTAAGTATTTTATGTCGCAACATCCCGAATTGGGAAGTTGGACCGATCTCACTTCTGATTTAGTAATTGTGCAATCGGAGGCTATCATTTTTGAAGCTAAAAATGAAATTAAAAATGCTGTCATTCAGAATGTTCGGAAGATAAATGCAACTAATTACAATGAGTATTTCATCGCTTATATCGAAAATGAAGTTGATGAGATAACAAAATCTGAAATTGAATCATTCGTTACTTTAAATCTTGATTTGGCAACTGAACTTACTGCTTTCAAACATGCCAAGCTGGTCGTTGACCTTTCAATTCATTTTCCTAATAAAAATTCACTCAAACATTTGGTTTTACCAATTTACGTGAAACATATTCTGGCTTATGCAGCCATTGCATTGCTTTTTTTAAGTGTTTACAATGGATGGTTCAAACAGGATATAATCATTAACGATAGTCCTGAAATACAGGAAATTAGTCAGCAAACTCCTAAGGTCATTAAACAGCAACCTATACAAAATAACGTCGTGGCCAATGCTGAAACTGAGGTGGCTCGTGCAAAACCTCGTCTGCAAGTAGAATTAGCACAAGTAAAGCACCATTTTGATGTAATTGAAAATGCCTTAATTCCTAAAAAAGCAACTGAAATTTCATTTTCTGAGGAGCCATTTCTGATGGAAAATGATTTCATGTTGTTTTATTTTGATGGACTCGAATACCTAGCTTCATTGGAACAGGTAGATTCCAAATACGAAAAAACTTCTGTAGCCGCCTTGGTCACTCAAAATCTGGTAAGGAAGTCATCAAAGGCTTTTATTAAACAAAAGGCAGAAGCCGGTCGGAAAATGAATGATTTTTTCCCTAAGGGTGATTTCAAACTTTGGAATTTGGCCCAAAAAGGTATAAAATCTTTTAATGATTTGACTAATAGTGAATTAGATATAAGTCGTAAAAATGACAGCGAGGGAAAATTACGTGCATATCGCTTCAATTCCGAGCATTTGGCCGTAAGTAGATCGATTGGAAAAGAAAAAGCAAAATAAGAAAATACAAAATCCTTTTTTGTTGCGGACATAGATGCACAGATTCAGTTTTTTGATTCAAAAAAAATAATCTTTTATAACTTTTTAATTTTTCCTATATTTGCGATTCATAATATAACTTAAACAATTTGTAAATATTAATTCAAAAACTATGAAGAAACTTCTACTTTCATGTGTTGCTGTTGGTTTTGGAATGTTTGCTTTTGCGCAGCAGACCTATAATTTCAAAACACAAATGCCTGAGCAAAAGGCAGTTCAAAAAATGATGGTGGGAATCGAACCTGTTAAATCAGGTGAGATTACACAGGCCGGTGAAATCACTTCCGGTACCCGCGATGCCAATTCTGTAACAATAATCACGCTAGGTTCATCAGCCAACGCATATAGTTATGGGTATGGTGGCGGACAAAAAGCCATCGTTGCCGCTATTCCTGAATTGAATATGGTTACTAATTTCCATCGTATGGGTGGTGTTCAGGATCCTGGCGGCTATTCAGGCGATTTGGGTTTTGATATCTCAGTTGATGGTGGTTTAAACTGGTCCAATATGAACGAAATGTACCGTGCCACCAATAATGCAGGTGGAACCTATTTCACTGATGCAGGTCGTTATCCTAACCATGGATTGTGGAATCCAGCCGGTAATACAGATTTGAACAACATCAGAATGATTTATTTTGCAGCAACTTTGGATGGCTCAAATGCCACTGATAGTTGGGGAGGTTATGCATATGGTAGAGTTAACATGGGTGATTATACAGACACAACCAAGAATCTGCAACCTACTCATGACGAATACTTTCAATATATTCCAGATGCGTTTACCGTTAATACGAATGGCGATGCCTATGCTGTTGATATCAATCAGGATTGGTCAACCGGTACTGTTGCCTACATGAATACGCTCATTGTTAATAAACTTACATGGGATGAAGCTGAAAATGACTATGTGCTCGAACAGTCATTACTCGATGCTCCTGTTGATGCCGCAATAACACGTCCTGCTCATACATCTGTGGCTTTTAGTGCTGATGGACAAACAGGTTATATTACCATGATTGCTGATAATGGCTCAACAGAAGTTATCGGTGGCGGATTAGGAATGTATCCGGTTTTTTACAAGACTACAGATGGCGGCTCTTCTTGGGGTGACCCTATTGGAATTCAATTAGCCGGTCCAAATGGAATGGCAGGTATTGTAAACGAATTATTAACTGATGCTCAAATCACTGAATTGTATGGTGATCCTGTTCCTCCCCGTGATGAAATCCCTTATACTACTGCTTTTGACTGCGACATCGCTGTTGATGCAAATGGTAATCTTCATATTGGTGTTGTAATCGGTGTTTGTGGGACAGATGCATACAGTATTGTTTCCGCATCAGGCATGATGGCAGCTTACGATATATATACTACTGACGGTGGATCGAGCTGGTTTGCAGTAAAATTGGGTAATATTCAACAATTGCGTGGAACATGGCCAACTGATTACACTGAAGATAATCGCATCCAGATTACGGTTTCTCCTGACCGCGAAACCTTATTTGTGAGTTGGCTCGATACCGATATGGCTGATGTTACCGATAATTCACGTCCAAATATTTTTACACGTGGTATTCGCCCGAATATGTGGGGAACAGCCGATTTAACCTGTTCAGCCGGATTACCAACTCCTAACAATGTAACTTTTTTATCTGAAGGAATGTGGACAGCTTCATTCGCTTCAATATCAGATGTTTCATTGTACGCAGATGGAAAATACACAATTCCAATGACATATCAACCTGTTGCACCGGATGTAGATCCTGCATTACCGGTCGTTTATAAATACATTACTAATTTCTTCTATACCGAAGATGATTTCTGTGTTGTTGGAAACCAGGAAATTGCTCAGGTTGAACAAGTTCAGATTAGTCAAAACTTCCCGAATCCATCTACCGGAGAAACAAATGTTTCTTTAAATATGGCAAAAGGATCGAATGTGAGTGTTGAAGTGTATAATATCACCGGGCAAAAAGTTTATTTTCACGATTATGGATACAAGGCTGCTGGTTCATTCACTATGACCTTGCATACCAACGGTTTACCAAGTGGTGTTTATTTCTATTCTGTTGAAGCCGGTGCCACTAAGGTTACCCACAAAATGGTTGTTAAATAAAGATTTGATGTTTAAATAAAAAAAAACCGCTTTATATGCGGTTTTTTTTTTTACACATGAATTTTTGCTTTTTAAATAAATTATCTTTGCGGCTACAGTTTTACCTATTTATTATTTAATTAAATCTGAAAAGCATGAAAAAACTATTACTCTCAACATTGGTTATGGCCACTGGAATGGGACTTTTTGCCCAAAGTGGTTATGTTAAATTAAAGGATCCAAGAGCCAACGTATCGGTTAAGGCTTCGATTCTTGATCAAAATGAACCTGCCGTGACATTGACGGATTTTACACCCGAAACGGCTATCGTAAACGCTGAAACAACAAGAAACGCAAACGGTTTGGTTGAAACACACGTAATGACAACACAGTACGACCTTCAAACCAACTCTTGTTTATCGAATCGTTTAGTTACCTGGCCTGATGGTGCTGCTGCTGCAGTTGAAACATGGGGTAATGTACCAACAGCTTTTGCCGATCGAGGTACTGGATACAACTTTTATAATGGTTCTGCCTGGGGCACTTTGCCTACAGCTCGTATCGAAGATGTTCGTTCAGGATGGGGATCCATTGCTCCTATGGGAGAAAATGGTGAAGTTCTGATGTCTCACACAGGGACAGCTATTCAACTTTTCAAACGTGATACAAGAGGAACAGGTGCATGGACAAAAGCTCCTGCAATTCCTAATCCGGGTACAGGCATAAGTTTAACATGGCCACGTGTCGCTACGACCGGTGCAAATCATGAAGTTATCCATTCCGTGGCAGCTTATCAAGATGCTGCAAATACTGCACATAATGAAGTCTTCTATAGCAGATCAGAAGATTTTGGTGAAACATTTCAAGATTTCGCTTTCGTTCCTGAAGTAGATCATGACTTTTATAATTTTAATATTTCAGCCGACGACTATACTATTGCAACAAATGGCGATAATATCGCAATTCTTTTCGCAAGTGCCTGGTACGACCTTTTTTATGTTAAATCAGCCGATGGTGGATTAACATGGGAAAAGAATGTTATCTGGGAACATCCATATCCAACATTTGATTTTAATGTTACTTTAACAACTGATACACTTTGGACATGTGATAATACTGCGAATATTGCTATTGATAATAGTGGTATGGTTCATGTTGTTTGGGCTACCAGCAGGGTAATGCATGATGTTGTTGGAACGACTTACAATTATTTCCCAATCACCGATGGTATCTGCTATTGGAATGAATCAATGGGTCAGATTCCAGAAAATCCAGAAAACGTACACAAAACACTTGATCCTACTTATCTTGATGGTTTAGGTCTTGGTATTGTTGTTGGTTGGGTTCCAGATATCGATGGGGGTGGTGTAAATCTCGCTGATTATGAGATCATGGCATACAGATCCTTAGGATTATCAACACTACCAGCTATTTCAGTTGATGAAAATGGAAGCATTGCAATCGTTTTCTCCACTCAAGATGAAACCAGACATAATGATGTAAATTATTATAGAAGTGTTTATACCACTTACAAAGATGGAATATATGGCTCATGGTATTATGATTACGAAAACCTCATGTCGAATATTATTCACATTTTTGATGAAGGTTTCTATACAACATCAGCTCCACTTGGATTAAATGGTAATTTCTATGTAATGTATAATGCTGATGCACAGCCTGGTACAGCACTCGACGCCGATCAGGAATACATTGACAATAAGATTTTTGTTGTGAAAATCAGTCCTGTTATAATTGGAGTTAATGAAAATGTAAATCCAGTTAATGATATTTCTGCAGCTTATCCAAATCCTGCTACAGAAACCATTAATTTTGATCTTAACTTGAGTCAACCTACAGCTAATGTTAATATTACATTAAGCACGATTACAGGTCAGGTTGTTTATCAGGAAGTTGTTGCTTCTATGCAAACCGGTATGAACAAATACAGTGTTGATGCCAGTAATTTGAAAAGTGGCGTTTATTTCTGCAACATTAGCGTTAATGGCTACAATCAAACTAAAAAAGTTGTTGTTGAATAAAGTTTAACAATATAACTTCACATAAAGTATAAAAGGCTGCCTCTTTTGGGGCAGCCTTTTTTTATTCGTCTATTCTAAACAGGTATTGTAAAAAAAAAGCCACCTCGAAGGAGATGGCCCAATTATGAAAAACAAACAAAACAAATGTCTTTGATTATGGAAAAGACAACTTTTGTACCAATGTTAATATGTATTAATAATCAATCATTTATGTTTACGGAAAGCTGTTAAATTTCCCGTTTACGGAAAATTACTCCAAATTCAGGAAATTGCAACTCCCCCGTCTGACCGTCGGGCAGGCCCGTCTGATCATCAGACAGGCAACTCCAAACACCCAACCGAACTTATTCTTTTTGCCTCTCTTTTTACGTTTCTCTAAATCACTACCTTTGCACCATAAAAAAAAGGTATTATGTTACGAAGAATAATTTATCTTGTTATTATTCAGTTTGTTGCAGTGACATTGTTTGCTCAACAACAAAATATTTCAGTTGAATCTATAAAAAACAATTTATCGTTTTTGGCATCAGATTCGTTAAAAGGTCGTTATCCAGGCATCGCTGAGGATCAGGCTACGGCAAATTTTATCAGTTCTAATTTTGAGAAAGCAGGATTATCATTTTTTAACAATAATCCATTGCAGCCTTTCGAAGTGATTACTTCAGTACTTCCAGGAAAATCTAATTCATTGGTAATCAATAATGTTACGGGTGTTTATGATGTTGATTTCAGTTTGTTTGGTTTGAGCAGCAATGCCACCATTGAATCTGAAGTGATTTTTGCTGGTTTTGGTATTGTTGTTGAGACCGACGAACTAAAATGGAATGATTACGAAAATCTGGATGTAAAAGGTAAATGGGTGCTTGTGTTGAAAGGCGATCCGGAACCAGAAAACAATGACAGCAAATTCATTCCGTTTGCCGATGCACGGTCAAAAGCCATGTATGCCAAGGACAAAGGTGCAGCCGGTATTTTATTTATTGGAGGAAAACGAAATAATCCAAAAGATGAAATTACTCCACTGTTGTTTGAACGTTCAGCAACAAGCAGCGGAATACCCGCGATAGATTTAAAAGCATCCTGGGCAGGAGGTTTGTTATTCACTAACTTACCTGCACTTGATAGCATCGAAAGTGCTATGATAAAATCCATGAAACCTTCTGAATACAAGTTAAATTCTAAAATTTCAGGAACAACAGAATTGATTCAGCATAAAGTAACTACACAAAATATTGTTGGTTATCTGGAAGGGACAGATGCAATATTGAAAAATGAGTATATCGTAATCGGTGCGCATTACGATCATTTGGGATTTGGTGGCGAAGGATCAGGATCGAGAATGCCTGATACTGTTGCTGTTCATCACGGTGCTGATGACAACGCATCCGGTGTAAGCGGAATCATTGAATTGGCAAAAAATATTGGAGGATCCAAGGAAGGTTTTAAAAGGAGTCTGATTGTAGTTGCTTTCGGAGCTGAGGAAATGGGATTGTTGGGGTCGCGTTATTTTGTTAAGAATTTACCGGTTCCGAAACAACAAATTGTCGCCATGCTTAATTTCGATATGATTGGTCGTTTAAATGAAAAGCAATCTATTTCTGTCAGTGGAACAGGCACTGCCATCGAATGGGATACGATTTTGAATGCTCATTTAGCTGGCAAAAGTTTAACAGCTGCGTTTTCACCTGAAGGTTTCGGTGCTTCGGATCATGCCTCTTTTTATGCTGAGAATATTCCCGTTCTTTTCTTTTCGACTGGTGCACATGCTGATTATCACACACCTATGGATGTTTGGAATAAAATCAACTTCGATGGAATGGTCGCTGTCTTGGATTTTGGCGATGGGATTTTAAAAGAGTTGTTAAATGGTACAAGTCGCCTTACGTTTACCGAAGCCGGACCGAAAGAACGTACCGGAGGAAGACGCGGTTTTAAAGTTACACTGGGTATCATGCCCGATTTCACCAGTACAGATACTGACGGACTTGGGGTTGGAGGTGTTACGAAAGGTGGTTCTGCTGATCGTGCCGGAATGCTTAAAGGAGATAAAATTGTTGGTTTGAATGGAATGCCGGTTACGACGATTTACGATTATATGAACCGTTTGAAACAGCTGAAACCAGGTCAGCGTGTGAATGTTGACGTGATGCGGAATGGTGAAAAGTTGGTTTTGATTGTTGACTTATAAGTACTTAGAGTATTTAAAGTACTTAGAGTACTTAGAGTACTTAGAGTACTTAGAGTACTTAGAGTGTCTAAAGTGAAACTAATTAATTATGGAAAACAAGGAGTTTGGTAAGTTATTTGAAATCAGGACAAAAAAATTTGCAATTGAAATTATAAAATTGTCCGCTTCAATGAATTTTACTACTGAAAGTAAAGTTATTAAAAACCAAATTACTAAGTCAGGAACAAGTATTGGGGCAAATTACAGGGAAGCAAACCGTTCGAGAAGTAAAGCAGATTTTGTGAGTAAGATTAAAATTTGTGAAAGTGAGACAAGTGAAACGATCTATTGGCTGGAAATTATCGATGAATTGCAGTGGGTTGAATGTGGCGGACTAAAAATTATCCTTAAAGAGGCATCTGAAATACTAGCAATTTTGACATCCATTAGTAAAAATTTGAAGATTTGAGTCTATGATTAAAATTATTCCAAACATCTTTTCAATTCTAAGTACTCTAAATACTTTAGTCACTTTAAGTACTTTAGTCACTTTAAGTACTTCAAACTTTTAGCTCTCCTATGTCAAGTTTAAATATCCTGAACATACGTCATTATCTAAGTCCTGTTTTTGCCAAATTTCTTAAGTTCGGCATTGTTGGATTTTCAGGTGTTTTCGTCGATTTTGGTATTACTTACTTTCTCAAAGAGAAACTTAAAGTACAGCAATATTTGAGTAACGCCATCGGTTTCATATCGGCATCAAGCACAAATTATTTTCTCAATCGCATCTGGACTTTCCATAGCGCAGACCCAAATATAACTCAACAATATGGCAGGTTTTTATTCATCTCATTGATTGGTTTGGGTATCAATACATTGATATTGTGGATGTTGGTATCAAAATTTAAAATGAATTTTTATATCAGTAAGTTGATGGCTATAGCTGTCGTTACCGTTTGGAATTTCTTTGCCAATATGGCTTTTACGTTTGTTTGAGAATTCAGGATTCATTGTCGTTTAGTTAACAGAAAACATTGAAAATTTAACCGCAGACCTGCCTGGAGCAGACTGGGAGCCGCAAAGTTTTACGCAGAGTTCTGCAAAGTTATATAACAATTCTTGACTCTGCGGTACTTTGCGCTTCCTCAGCGACCTTTGCGGTAAAAACTTATAAAATTCAAAATCTTTAACTAAACAACTTTGATTCAGGATTTCCAAAACCAGCTATTTAGAACAATTCCATATTAATCCGACAGTAAAATTGAATTAGACATTGATAATCTGGTTTTACCATATCTAAATCATTGATTAACTGCATATAAATTGTTTTCGAATCATTAGTTTATCCTTCGAATCTTTTAATTCGACCTCCAGATATTCCCATTCAACTAATTCGATGCGGTTTTTAATGTTAAATGCTGTTAATTTGTACATTGGTTTATTACGAACGTTACTCACAAATTAATAGATATGTCTAAATCAGCTCACTTCGTTTACATCGCACTTATGACACTGATCGTGCTTTTTTCGCTGGGATATTTATTCGATTATGGCTATAAGTATTACAAAACTGGTGTTGAACAGCGTTATTATTTTGAGGGTGGTACAGGTTTTTTTAGCGATACTGAAAATGTCTATAATCCCGAGAAAGATGGAGAGTCACCTGTTAACAAAAGTTTAAAACCCAGTGGTGCAATCGGTCACGGTTTAGGTATCGTTGGAACACTCATCATTATAGTTGGCGTGTTCATTTATATGGCCAGAAAACGAATCCGGCGATTTTCCAGAGTTGGCATATTAAAGTATTGGCTTGAATTTCATATCTTTATGTGTACATTAGGACCTATTTTAGTGTTGTTTCACACAGCTTTCAAATTTGGTGGAATCGTTTCGATAAGTTTCTGGAGCATGGTGGCGGTTTTCCTGAGTGGGGTAATCGGAAGATTTATTTATATTCAGATTCCACACAGTATTGAGGGTCGCGAATTGAGTTTAAACGAAATTCGGGATATGAAAACCGATTTGAGTTCAAAACTTTCCGGAGCGGTTAAAATCGATGATGAAGGATTTAACTATATTGTTGATTCCACCAAAAGGAAAATAGAAACAATTTCTGGTTCGCTGATAGCTCGTACCTGGAGGAAATATCGTCGCGACAGCAAAACAGTTAGAAAAGTTGCTGCAATTCTCAAAAACAATCGGGTACAAAAGATTCAGCGTGATGAGGTTATGCAACTTGTAAAAAATGAAATTTCGTTAAACCGCCGCATTGATCGGTTGCAAACGATGCAAAGTTTATTTAAATATTGGCATGTTGCGCATCTTCCTTTTGCAATCATTATGTTGATAATCATGATAATACATGTCGGAGTTACGTTGGCGTTTGGTTTTAAATGGATATTCTAATGGAAGAGTTCGTAGAGCAAATATTGGTATATGGCATCGTTTTCGTTGCTATCATTGTAACAATTTTCTTTTATCTGCGCAAGCAAAAACGCAATTCGATGATTGTGGAGGAGAAAATTGTTCGTGCAAAATTAGATGGTTTGTATGAGCCGGTATCATTGCATCCGGTTGTTGATGAGATGCATTGCATAAAAAGTGGAGCCTGCATTACCGCTTGTCCCGAAAAGGATATATTGGGCATACGAAATGGAAAAGCCACAACCATCAACGCATCGCATTGTATTGGCCATGGGGCTTGTTTCCACGCTTGCCCAACGGAAGCAATTTCGCTGTGCATCGGAACTGAAAAACGGGGTGTTGAGCTGCCCCACGTTAGTCATACATTCGAAACAAATGTACCCGGTGTTTATGTTGCAGGCGAGCTTGGAGGAATGGGATTGATTAAAAATGCCGTTGAACAAGGCCGTCAGGCAGTTGATAATATAAATAAAGTATTTAAGAAAAATCACAATGCCGACTATGATCTCATCGTAATTGGCGCCGGACCTGCCGGTATTTCAGGTGCATTGACAGCCAAAAAGCATGGCTTAAAATGTATTGTTCTTGAACAGGATACATTAGGTGGAACGGTTTTTACTTTCCCAAGATCGAAGATTGTAATGACTTCACCGATGGATTTGCCATTGTTTGGTAAAGTAAAACTCAACGAAACAAGTAAATCTGAATTGCTAGATTTGTGGCATAATGTGATTGATAAAAACGATATAAAAATTCAGGAAAATACAAAAGTGGATGCTATTAAACCTGAAAATGGAATATTCACCATTGAAACCAATAAAAATGAGCAGTTCACCGGAAAAAATATACTCCTTGCAATCGGACGACGGGGAACTCCTCGTAAATTGGGAGTACCGGGTGAAAGCCACGAAAAAGTAGCATATCGATTGTTGGAGCCTGAAGATATCAAAGGAAAGAATATTCTGGTTGTGGGAGGTGGCGATTCAGCTGTTGAATCGGCAATGATGCTCATGGATCAAAATGTGGTTTCGCTTTCTTACAGAAGCGAAACATTCAGTCGTTTAAAGGTGAAAAATAGCGAAAGAATTAAGGATGCCATCTCTAAAGGATTGATTGATATGCAATTCAATACAACTGTTGGACTTATTGAGAAGAATAGCGTAACTTTAGTGCATGGAATTACTGCAGAGCGGCAAACAATTGCAAATGACCTTGTTTTTATTTTTGCAGGCGGAGAGTTACCAACACAGTTTTTGCAGAAAATAGGAATCAATATTTCCAAGAAATTTGGCGAGGCAATCTTAAAACACAATTAAGTCCTTCAAGATGAAAAAGCAGAACATCATTTTTATTTTATTGTTACTTTTCTTTAATGTATTAATGTTCAATGCTTTGGCACAAATATCGCCGGGCGAATTATGCGAAGCACACGCGCATTTAGAGGGAATGTCGAATTGTACCCTTTGCCATGTATTGGGCGATAAGGTTACCGATCAAAAATGCCTCGATTGCCATAAAGAGATCAAAAGCCGAATTGACCAAAAAAAAGGGTACCACGCTTCCTCAGAAATAGGAACCAAACAGTGTATTAATTGTCATAGCGACCATCATGGCCGTAAGTTTGATATCGTTCATTTTAAAACCGAAAATTTTAACCATAAACTTACCGGTTATGCACTTGAAGGTAAACACACTGAAAAAAAATGTGAGGATTGCCACAAGAAGGAAAATATCAGTGATGCAGACATCAAGAAGAAGAAATTTACATACCTCGGATTGGGAACAGAATGTTTAAGTTGTCACGAAGATTATCATCAAAAAACATTGTCATCCAACTGTTTGAATTGTCATGATTATCAGGAATTTAAAAAGGCTCCAAAATTTGATCATAACAAAGCAAAATTCAAATTGGTTGGAAAACACACTACAGTAGTTTGTTTGGATTGTCATAAAAAAGAACAAAAAGCCGGCAAAGATTTTCAGGTGTTCAGTGGGTTGAAATTCGATAACTGCGTGGCATGCCACAAAGATGTTCATGATAATAAATTTGGACAGGACTGCCTTAAATGCCATACTGAACAGTCGTTTCACGAGATAAAAGGGATCAAGGATTTTGATCACAGTAAAACAAATTACAAACTTGAAGGCAAACATACAACAGTAGCTTGCGCACAATGTCACAAAACGAAAGTTACGGATCCTTTAAAATATGAACGTTGTGCCAATTGCCATGCCGATTACCACGAAAAACAGTTTGTGAAAGATGGAAAATCACCTGATTGTATTGAATGTCATACGGTTAATGGATTTGTTGGGTCATCTTTTTCTATCGAGAAACATGCATTAACCACCTTCCCATTGAAAGGTGCTCATCTTGCAACACCTTGTTTTGTCTGTCACAAAAAAACTGAAAAGTGGAAATTTAAACCAATGGATGTACAATGTGCTGGTTGTCACGA
>CANNKD010000091.1 GCA_947505205.1 Bacteroidota bacterium
CTTTCACCTTTTTATGGACATCAAAACAGTGAAATCTATTTCACAAACACCATTTACAATTACTATATCCATCCGCAATGGGATTCGTTTGGTTCGCTTACACTTTATATGAAATTGCTTTTTACGGATTACGAAAAAAAATATTGTATCATAGAATTGATCGGTGAATGGAATGACTTGATTTACAACGATATCCTGTATCTTTACCGCGAAGTAATTGAAATATTAATTGGCAACGGAATTAAATATTTTATTTTGCTTGGCGACAATGTTCTGAATTTTCATGCAGACGGAAACGATTATTATGCAGAATGGTTCGACTCGATTGACGATGGTTGGATAGCAGGAATTAACTTTAGAAAACACATTCTTGAGGAAATGACTAAGGATCACATCGATTATTATATACTTTTGGGCGGAAAATTAAACGAAGTATTCTGGCGAAGCATGTTGCCGGAGGATTTGTTTACATTTACCAACAACTTAATAATGAAGAGATTACTATGAACAAACAAGCAGCGATTGTTGTAGTTTCAGGAAGAGTTCAAGGAGTTGGCTTTAGATATTACACCAAACAAAAAGCTTGCGAATTGGGAGTATTTGGTTATGTGAAAAACAATCCTGATGGGAGTGTTACAATCGAGGCAGAAGCCGAACTCGAACAATTAGTTGAATTTGTTTTGTGGTGCCAGAAAGGTCCACAATGGGCAAGGGTGACTGACTTTAAAATTACAGATACGATGCCGGTTGGTTATATTTTGTTTGAGATAAGGTAAACTCAACTATTGCTCTACCATTTTTCCCCCTTCAAAATATGTCTTTTTCCCGGTGGGCCGGGCAATCTTTTCACTTCAAAACCTACTGATCGTAATGCCTGTTTTACAATGCCTTTTGCACAATACGTTACCAATATTCCATTAGTATTCAATGATTTATAAAGTTTACCGAATATTTCTTCAGTCCATAATTCCGGCTGCACATTTGGACTAAAGGCATCAAAATAAATCAAATCAAAGGTTTTCGCTGTTGGATTAAATACTCGCAAATCAATATTTCTTTTCAATAAGGAGAAGTTTTGGCTGATTTGCGTTTCAACTTCCCATTTTGCATGGTGCATGGCTAAAAATGTACTTTTTAGAGGTTTTAATTCTTTTGAATCACAGTAATTTAATTTTTCAACAACATTAATTTCAACAGGATACAATTCGATTCCTGTGTAATGGACAACAACATTCAACTTGATTTCGTTTAATGTGAGTAACGCATTTAAACCGGTTCCAAAACCGATTTCAAGTATTTTGATGGGATTTCCTATAAATAGCTTACTTTTTAATCCGGTTTCGATAAATATATGCTTCGATTCAGTGATTGCACCGAAAGAAGAATGAAAATATTCGTTTAAATTGGTATCAAACAAACTGTTCGAACCATCATCTGTAATTACTATCTTAGGATTTATTTTATTCAATTTCAATATATTACGAATTTTCTGATGCTTTGATGAGCAAAAAAATTGCTACTCAACGATTAAAAAGTAGTCCATTAATGCTTGCTAAAATTAAAACATTTCTTTTGAGATTATTGCCGATATGTATATCTTTGAATTTGTGTTAACCAAAATATCAAACTATGCTTTATAACCTAAATCTCTACAATATTCTATTTTTAGATATTGAAACCGTTCCGGCTTTTGAAAAGTACGATAGTCTCTCAGAGAAAATGCGTAAACATTGGGAACGAAAAGCTTCATTTTTGAAAAGCGAAAATGAAAAAACTCCGGAAGAATTGTATGAAAGAGCTGGCATTTATGCCGAATTTGGCAAAATCATCGTCATTTCTGTTGGATATTTCAACCGGAACGAATTTCGTATTAAATCTTATTATGGTGACGATGAAAAGGAATTACTCCTCGATTTTGCCCAATTACTCAACCGGCATTACAACCAGGCCGAGTCCATCATGTGTGCACATAACGGTAAGGAATTCGATTTCCCATATATCGCCCGCCGAATGTTAATCAATGGTATTGAACTACCTGATATTCTTCAGATTGCAGGTAAAAAACCATGGGAGATAAAGCATCTCGACACAATGGAATTATGGAAATTTGGCGATTATAAAAACTACACTTCACTCGATTTGCTGACAACCATTTTCGATATTCCAACTCCCAAAGACGACATCGACGGCAGCATGGTTGCAAAGGTGTATTATGAAGAAAAAAATCTGGAACGTATCAAAATTTACTGCCAGAAAGATGTTTTAGCCATCGCACAGTTGATGAAGAAATATCTGAATCAGCCGCTTATTAATGAAGATCAGATTGTTATCGCAGAATAAAATTGAAAATTGGATTTTTTTTTTGACAAAAAAGCCACACTAATCGTTTCCCACATTAATATAAATGGCAAATCATATTCTTTCAAAGTCAACCTTCATTCGTGCCAAGCAATGTACCAAATCATTGTATTTGAATAAGTTCCACAAAGAATTACGCGATCGGATCAGTCCCGAACAATTGGCAATATTCAGACGTGGAACAAATGTTGGCATCTTGGCGCGTGATTTATTTCCTGGCGGTATTGATATGAGTCCGAAATCGCCTTCTCAATACCAGAAGAAAGTTGCAGAAACAGCCGCAGCCATGCTTGATCACTCTGTTACAGTAATTTATGAAGCCGTATTTCAATACAATGACGTACTGATTATGCTTGATATTTTGGTCAGGAATGGAGATGGCTGGAATGCTTATGAAGTAAAAAGTAGTTTAAAAATATCCGAAACTTATGTTACAGATGCTGCCCTGCAATATTACGTGCTGCTAGGTTCAGGGATAAATATCATTGATTTTCAGTTGGTGTATATTAACAGCGAATATATTTTTAATGGTGAACTTGATCTAAATGAGCTTTTTACAAGCATTTCTGTCATTGATACTGTGAAAGCAAAAATATCCGAAATTGAAACTGAAGTTCACCAATTTAAACAAGTATTGTCAGCGAACAAAATTCCAGAAATAGCAATCGGGACACAGTGCGAAAACCCATATCCATGCGATTTTAAAGGGTTTTGCTGGAAAAATATCCCTACAAAAAGTATTTTGAAATTAACTTCGTTTTCAGAAGAACAATTATTCGATTTTGTTAAAAAGGGTATCTATTTGCCAAGTCAAATTCCATTTGACTTTATCCAAACTGAATTACAACAAATTCAAATTCAATCAATTAATACCAATACTTCATTCTGGAATAAAGAAATAATTAAGCAATATTTATCACCAATAACGGAGCAAAAAACCGCATTCATAAAAACCGTTATACATCAGCCAGCCGTTCCAGCCATTAATGGCACAAAGCCATACCAGCAAGTATTATTGGCAATTTCAATTTCTTCAAGCGAAAACACAACAAAAACTTTCTTTATTGGTGACGAAATATCTCAAAAAGGCAATTTGAAAAATGTATTTGATTTCCTCAGCCAATTTAACCATTTGGTTACTTTCAACGCATTCAATTTATTACAACTTATTTATTTACAACAAGATATATCAATCAGAAATTCCATATCAGAAAGAATATTGGATCTAAATGAAATTCTTGAAAAAGCAGATTTCTTTCATCCATCAATAAGTAAACCACAGAATTTGAACGATTTAAATAAAATATTATTAAGTTCCTATTCAAACTTAAAAAACGAAAGCTATTTAATTTCTGATCTGCTAATAACACCGAATGGATCAACTTCATTAAAATTTTCTCTTGAACAATATTCGTTAGCCTTGAAACAACTATCAAATTATTTTATCTTTGAAAAATAAAATCATAAATTTTCTGGTTAACCCAAGTAAAATGAAGATATTTCTGAATCGTATATATTTTTTATTTATCCTATATTTCATCTGTTCTATTACAGTGTTGGGTCAAAAACATTATGATTTTGAACACATTACAAAAAAAGATGGCCTCAGTCAGGGAACGGTCAATTTTATTCTGGAGGATAGTAAAGGGTATATGTGGTTTGGAACAAATGATGGTTTAAACAAATACAGTGGTTCCACATTTAAGATTTACCGTCATAATAATAGAGATTCACTTAGCATAAATAATAATGAAATAACTTCAATTGTTGAGGATAATGCAGGTAGAATTTGGGTTAGTTCAGCCGAGGCCGATCTTCAATATATTGATCCAGTTTCTGGTAAATTTTTCTCTTACAAAACTCTTTTTCCGGAATGTAAATATGATTTAAGTTCTTATTCAATACAGAAACTGTATTATCAGAATCCGAATATTTTGTGGGTTGGTTCTGTTGATTATTTATTCAAATTTGATATAATTAACCACACCATAACGCAATTTTCGAATCCAAATAAATATTCTGATGTCAATTGGGGAAAAATAAAAAGCATTGTTGATGATTCTGATGGAAGGCTCTGGTTTGGTACCGAGTTTTATGGAATCTATTATATCGAATTGGCAACCAACTCCCTTTTTCACGTTGACGAAAAGCCTTCAACATCTGAGTTTCCAACACAAATACCCAATATATCAACTATGACAATTGGTCCGGATGGAAAACTTTGGATTGGAATATTAGATAATTACATTCGTACACTTGACCGCAAAACACTTGAAATTATTAAGCCCGATTTCAAAACAACAATCAGCAAAGAGTTGTTAAATAAGTATCAAATATCTTCACTCGCTTCCGATCAAGATTCAATGATTTGGGTTGGTACAATAGCAGATAACATACAAATAATCAATGTTTTCACAAAAGAGTTTACCACACTTTCGAATAATCCGTCTGACTCAAAATCTTTACTTTCTGAGAGCATAAAATCAATTTATATAGCCAAAGATAAATCCGTTTGGGTTGGAGATAATGGATTTGGTATAAATTATTATTTTCCATTTGCAAAACATTTTAATATCATTAAACAAAATCAGAATTTAGCCGGAGGATTAACCTTTAGCAGTGTTAGAACTATTTATAAGGATAAATCAAATAACCTATGGGTTGGTGGATATGGAGGGTTAGATGTTTTAGATGAAAATCTCAAACTCATTGATCATTATTTTGATGGAATGCCTGTATATTACATTTTTAATCACAATAAAAATGAAGACTTACTTTGGGTTGGATTCGAAGGATCTGGATTGGTACTTTTTGATAAAAAATTAAAGAAGAGCATACGTACTTTCTATAATACTGAATTTCATCCCAACGAATTTTTAGGTAGTGTAACATATTCCATTGCACAGGCAAATGATGAATCAATATGGGTTGGCACAGAAAAAGCTTTAAATTACATTAACTGCAATACATTTAATATCAGTACGTTACAAACTGGAGTAAAGTCTAAGACAATCAATGCCAAATTTTTGCGCGCCATATTCAACGATTCCAAAAACAGATTATGGGTTGGGGGTATTGAAGGAGGTTTGTCAGTTAAATTCCCAAACGAGAAATATTTCAAATCCTATAGGCCTTCGCAAAATAAAACAGGAGCAATTAGTTCAAACAAAATATATTGTATAATAGAGAGCAAGGACGGTATAATATACATTGGTACCCATAACGGACTTAATATTTTCGATGAAAAAACTAGTCAATTCAAAATGTATGATAGTTTTAATGGCTTTCCAAATGATGTTATTTATGGAATTCTTGAAGACTCGAAAACCGGAAATCTATGGTTAAGTACAAACGAAGGCCTTTGTTGTTTCAACCCTATAACAGGAATCTGCCGCAACTATAATGAAGCTGACGGCCTATCGGGCAATGAGTTCAATAGCGGAGCATTTTACAAGGACGATGATGGAAATATGTATTTTGGAGGGGTAAATGGTATTACCTATTTTAACCCTGAAGATATTCGCGATAATTTAGCAACACCAAAACTACATTTTACTTATTTTAAAAAGGGGAATGAATTCATAAAACTAAACCAATCTGAACAAGTAAAAACTGAAATATCTATTGATTATAGTGATCATAACATCAGAATCGGATTTGAAGCCCTAAATTACTACAAACCCGAAAAAACTGAATATTCTTACCGGCTTTCAGGTATTTCAGAAGAAAGTTGGGTTGGGTTAGGCAATACGAAATATTTGGATTTGAATCAGTTACGATCAGGAAAATATACGTTGAGCATCATTGCAAGCAATAACGATCATATCTGGAATAAACAAGGAATACAATTGACCATTAACGTTTTTCCTCCCTTTTGGCGTACCTGGTGGTTTATGTCACTTGGTTCAATATTTATTATTTTGATTATCTTCTTTTTTTTCAACCTGAGAATAAAACTGATAAAAAAGAATGAGATAAAATTAGAGAATGAGATTTTAATTCGCACACAAAAACTCAAAGAATCGAACAAAGAACTAAAAAAAGAAATAGACGAAAGAAAACGTATTGAGGCAGAACTGATTGAATCAAACAAGACGAAAGACAAATTCTTCTCAATTATCTCACATGATTTAAAATCACCATTCAATGCTTTGTTAGGTTTCACGGAGTTGATTTCTGAAGATTATGACATCTTCACCGAAACTGAGAAAAAGAGCTATTTTAAAACCTTCAAAGTCAGTTTGGAAGAAGTGTATAAACTAATTCAAAACCTCCTTACCTGGTCAAGATCACAAAGTGGAAATTTACAATTTTCACCACAATTAATTGATTTAGTGCCAATTATTGAATTAAATTTATCAATCGCTAAACAACAGGCGGACAAAAAACAGATTACGCTTTCCGCATCGCTACAATCAAAAATTTATGTGTGGGCTGATAGTAATATGGTTGATACAGTTGTGAGAAACCTAATTTCAAATGCCATAAAATTCACAAATCGAAATGGCACAATTGAAGTAACAATTTCCAATCAAGCTGACGATGTAATGGTCTGCATTCGCGATTCAGGCATTGGAATGTCAGAAGAAACAATACAAAAACTCTTCCTGATTGAAGAAAAATTATCAACGCAAGGAACAGATAATGAGGCTGGTACCGGATTAGGTCTTATTTTATGTAAAGAATTTGTCGAAAAAAACAACGGCACTATTAGCGTGAAGAGTTCATTGGGTAATGGCACTACTTTTTGCGTCACCCTCCCAAAAAGATATTAACATCTTGTAAACAAAAAGGATTAATATCTACTTTTGGGCAATGGAGAGACAAATAGGCCGTCAGAAAAAATTAGGTCAACCATCAGGTTCAGATCAGTTAAACTCAGTACTTCAGCAACACGGTCGCATTCCACCGCAAGCTATTGATCTTGAAGAAGTTATCTTAGGCGCAATGATGCTTGAAAAAGATGCCGTGAATGCGGTAATCGACATTTTAAAACCTGATGTTTTTTATAAAGAGGCGCACCAAACGATTTTCACTGCTATCCATAATTTATTCAATAAATCAGAACCGATTGATATACTTACTGTTACTAATGAATTAAAATTCATGGGAAGTTTGGATGTGATCGGTGGTGCATATTTTATTTCCCAACTTACAAACAGGGTAGTTTCAGGGGCCAATATTGAGTTTCATGCTCGTATCGTTCTGCAGAAATACATTCAACGTCAGCTCATTCTCATTTCGTCGAACATCATTAAGGAAGCCTATGAGGATACAACTGATGTATTCGATTTGTTGGATAACGCTGAGCAAGGTCTGTTTTCTGTTAGTGAAACGAACTTAAGAAGAAGCTTTGAAACGATGCCCGACCTGATCCGCCGCGCAATTGATGAAATTGAAAAAGCAAAAGACAGTGATAATAACCTACGCGGTGTTCCGTCAGGTTATACCCAACTCGATCGTATAACCCAGGGCTGGCAGAAATCGGATTTAATCATCCTTGCTGCGCGTCCAAGTATGGGGAAAACAGCATTAGCCTTGAATCTGGCACGAAATGCAGCAGTAGATTTCAATAAACCAGTTGCCTTCTTTTCATTGGAAATGTCTTCCATTCAGTTGGTTACTCGTTTAATTTCATCTGAAACATATCTTCAGGCTGATAAGTTACGTAAGGGCGATCTTGCCGAATATGAATGGCATCAGTTGAATGCTAAAATTACACCACTCACAAAAGCCCAGCTTTTTATTGATGATACACCACAGCTCACTATATTTGAGTTGCGTGCCAAGTGTCGGCGTTTGAAGCAACAGTATGATATTCAAATGGTTTATATTGATTATTTGCAATTGATGACGACTGCTGGTGACAACCGAGGCAATCGCGAACAGGAAATAAGTCAAATTTCCCGATCGCTGAAGAGTTTGGCAAAAGAATTGGATATTCCGGTACTTGCTTTATCTCAGCTGAGTCGTAGTGTTGAAAGCCGTCCGGGATCAAAAAAACCTATCTTGTCCGACTTACGTGAATCGGGTGCCATTGAGCAGGATGCAGATATGGTTATTTTCATCTATCGTCCTGAATACTATGGACTTACTGAAGATGATGCAGGAGTTTCAACCAAGGATCAGGCCATCATAAACATTGCGAAACACCGTAATGGTCGCCTTGGCGATGTGAATCTGAGGTTCGTCGGTCAGTTTGCCCGTTTCGATGAGCCCGAAGCATTTGGACATCAAGTTTCTGATTTGCAGCCCAATAGAGACTTTGAACCGGAAACAAAAATCATGGGATCAAAAATGAACAATGATTTTCAACAAGATAATAGTGATCCTTTTTAATGAGTACGCTCTTTCATTTGTTTATAAAAAGTTGATAAACCTTTTGTTATGTGTATTGAAACATGCACCAAATAACTTAATTTTGCTGTCCGATAACACAAAACAAAGATGTTAACGGTAAAAATACCAGGTATTTCAAATTCATTTTCACAGAAGGTTTTCTTGTTTCCAATGATATTTAAGACGGCATTAGCCGTCTTTTTTTTGCTCGATATTTTAGAAATTCATCAATAACTGTCAATATATGAAAAATAGAAGTTTAGTTTCAATCAATGATTATTCTAAGGAGGAAATCATCAGGATTCTGGATCTTGCTGAGGAATTTGAAAAGCAACCACACCAGCATATCCTCGATGGCCGTGTGATTGCATCATTATTTTTTGAGCCGTCAACACGAACCAGACTCAGTTTCGAAACAGCCATTCAACAATTAGGAGGCAACGTGATTGGCTTTGCAAGCGCTGCATCAACAAGTGTTTCAAAAGGCGAATCACTCAACGATACCATCCGGATGGTAGCAAGTTATGCCGATTTGATCGTGATGCGGCATCCGGTGGAAGGATCAGCACGGTTTGCAAGCGAAGTTTCACGCGTGCCAATCATCAATGCCGGTGACGGAGCAAATCAACACCCAACTCAGTGTTTATTAGATTTGTATTCAATCCGAAAGACACAGGGAACACTTGATAATCTGAATGTTACGTTTGTTGGTGACTTGAAATATGGCCGTACCGTACATAGCAATGTAATTGCCCTATCAAAGTTTAAAACGAAATTCCACTTTGTTTCACCAATTGAACTCAAACTCCCAAGTGCAGTTAAACGTTATATCAAAGAAGCACATCTATCTTATGAACAATACACTGATTTCATGGAAGTTATACCAAAGTCAGACATCATTTATATGACACGCATCCAGCGCGAACGATTCCCTGACCCTTTGGAATATGAAAAAGTAAAAAATGCTTATGTCCTCGAAAACGCAATGCTCGATAACTCGAAAGACAACGTAAGGATTTTGCATCCGCTACCACGTGTAAATGAGATAAGTACCGATGTTGATGCCAATCCAAAAGCATATTACTTTCAGCAGGCATTAAATGGTGTTTTTGTTCGCCAGGCCTTGATTGCAACAATTATGGGTGTTAAATAATTATAATTCAAATACATACGAAAATGAATAAAAAAAGAAAAGAACTGCTTGTATCTGCCATCAGCAATGGTACGGTAATCGATCATATCCCTGCGGAGAATGTATTTCAGGTATTTAAAATTCTCTCCCTCGACAAGACAAAACATCAGGTGTATTTTGGAACTAATCTGGAAAGCAAAAAGTATGGCACAAAAGGGATCATTAAAATAAGCGATACTTTCTTCAAGGAGGAGGTGATCAATAAAATTGCTTTGGTAGCACCCACAGCCACACTCATCGAAATCAGAGATTACGAAGTAGCCAGCAAAGTTTCTATTAGTATTCCATCAAAAATTGAAGGGATAGTAAAATGTTTTAACCCAAATTGTGTAACAAATATGGAAGCTGTTAAAACGAAATTTGAGGTTTTATTCGATGAAACGGGTGAAATTAAATTGGCCTGCCATTATTGTGAAAAAACAACTTCGAAGAAAAACATGACATTCTTTATGTAGATGCCAGAACTGTATTTTTAGTGAAGACAAAATCAGGGCTTTTTAAGCTCTGATTTTTATGTATCATTGATTCTTGAAATTACAAACGCTATCATGTTGAATAACAGAAATATAATCAAGAAATTTGGAGTTATTGAGACGAAGTCAAAAGATGAATATATCCGGCAATTGATTTCCCAAGGCGAAAATCAGCATCTCGATTTCAAATTTGAAATTTCTGATAGCAGGAAAATTGCCCGTTCATTGGTCGCTTTTGCAAATACAGACGGCGGAATATTACTTGTTGGTGTAAAAGATAATGGTGTGATTGCCGGTGTACGATCTGAAGAAGAATATTATATGGTGGAAGCGGCTGCATCCTTATTTTGTGCGCCGGAGATCAAATTTAACACGCATGAGTACAATATCCAAGGTAAAAGTGTTTTGAAAATTTCGATTAACAAAAGTCTGATTGTCAAACATAAAGCCCCAGACAAAAACAATGAGATGAAATACTATGTTCGGGTAGATGATCAGAATCTGCTTGCACATCCAGTTCAATTAATCGTTTGGAAACTTCAACAACAAAAGGAACATACGCAGTTTTGCATAAAAGAAAATGAGCGGTCGATTCTCGAATACTTGATAATTCACCCTAAAGTGCATTATACATTGTTAATCAATGATTTGAAAATATCTAAGTTCAAAACCAATCAAATTTTAGCACATTTAATTTACTATAAGTTACTGAAATTTAAGTTATTAGAGAAAGATATACTTTTTCATTTAAATGAAAATATTACAGATATCGAAGAAATTCAGTTTTCGTAGATTCTTACATACACGCAAAAAAAAAACACTACTTTTACCAAAATAATTGAAACGAAGAAGATGCGAATATTTGTGGTTATTTCGGTATTTCTATTTGTAATTGAATCGCAGAGTTTAGCTCAAATTGGCTATTCGAATCCTTTAAATTCAAATATAAACAGCGGATTTGGAAATCAAACCAACCAAAAAAACAAAGTTATCGTACAAGCAGGGAGCAGTTTCGGTACAAATTTTAATGGAACTTCCGTTTTCGAAACAAACATCTCTCCCACTTTACTCATACCCATTAAACCAAAATTTGAGATGGCAGTAGGTATGAGCTACCAAACCTATTTTATCAATTCCACCAGTACACAGTCAAGTGTTGTCGAGAACAATGCAGTAAAGTCGAATATTAATTTAGGAACTATTTATGTTTCAGGTATTTACAAGGTGAATGAAAAGGCTACAATCAGAGGCACAGCCTGGAAACAATTCGATCTCTCAGCACAAAAACCAAGTATGAATCCAAGAGCCACCAATTTCGAATCTGAAGGTGTTAATATAGGTATAAATTACAAGTTTAACGACCATTTTCAGGTCGATGCTTCTTTCGATTATTCCAATGGTTACAATCCTTATCAGATGAACAGTTTTGGTAATCATGGCATGGGAATGAACTCTCCGTTTGGATATTGATGACATTAAATTGAATTACAGTAAATTATGTTGATATTATTGTCACCATCCAAGACAATGACTCAGGAATCTTTGATTCCATTCCCAACATTCACCCAAACTCTTTTCGAGAAAAAAACAAAGCAAATTCTTGATATTCTAAAGAATAAGTACACTAACGATTTAGTCAAACTATTGAGTGTCAACTATAAAATAGCCTCTTTAAACGCTGAAAGATATCTAAATTTCAAATCAAACCCAACATTAAACGACTCACTTCAGGCAATATTCAGTTATAAAGGTGAGGTTTATTCAGGATTGGGCTCAAATAGCTTTCAAACTGAAGACCTGTATTTTGCACAGAATCATTTACGAATTCTATCCGGTTTTTACGGATATCTGCGTCCATTGGATATCATTCAGCCTCACCGCCTCGAAATGGCAACCAAAATAAACATTGGTAAATACGATAATTTATATGCATTTTGGAGAAGAGAGGTCAATGAAGCAATGTATAATGAGCTAAAAACACATCCTGATAAATTGATCATCAATCTTGCTTCCAATGAATATTCAAGGCTTATTGATCTCAATAATATTGATTATAAAGTAGTTACACCTGTATTTTTAGATAGCAATAATGGCAAGCTTAAAGTAATAAGTGTTTATGCGAAAAAAGCCAGAGGGCACATGGCATCATTTATCATTAAAAATAGGATAACAAAAACTGAACAGTTAAACACATTCAATGAAGATGGTTATATATATAATGTAAAATTATCGCCAGATGACAGTCCACATTTCACAAGATAGTAAATTCAAATATTGAATAATTAATCCATTATTTATATAAAGTTGAAGAAAGTAAAAAATATTTCAGAGACATCACTTGTCTTACCTAATTAACAATCAGCCCATTAAAAAATAAATTAGGAAATTTTCAAATTATTTCAACAAAACATTTGGAGGATAAGAAAAAGGGTGTACTTTTGCACTCCCAATCACACAGAAGAGGGCGAAAGCGAAGTTGACAGGAAGTGTGAAACAAGGGAATAAGTTCTTTGAAAGCTTGAAGCCAAAGTCTGAGAAGGAAGGAAGATCCTTTTCAATTTTTTTAGGAAATGAGTTTTGATAGTGAATCTTGAGA
>CANNKD010000092.1 GCA_947505205.1 Bacteroidota bacterium
TTAACCTGCAAAACAATAATTATGAAAATATTTCTTATCGTTTTATTGGTTATCCTGGCAAATTCCACCATTGCCCAAACCATCTGGGAGCCAATTCCATTTCCTGATTCACTCGTTTCGAGGGATATTAATGCAGAAAAGGAAGGAGTAATTTTTGTCGCTGCCGGAGAAATTTACAGATCCTTTGATGAAGGGTTGAATTGGGATTTATTGTCGTTAAACCCTCAGCATCAAGAGTATATCTATTCCATTCGGTGTAATCCGGAAGGAGAGTTGTTTGTTGGCACTGGTTCGGGAATTTACAGGTCGTTTGATGACGGAAAAAATTTTGAACTAGTGTTTGATGGAGGACTTAATATAATCTCAATCAATTTTTCACCAAGTGGTGAAATCTATGCTGGAAGCTGGTCGAATATTTATCGCTCTTCCGATGATGGTTATTCATGGGACACTTTATATTTTGGAGGTAATATCTATTTCGCTGATATGGATTTTGGACCGAATGGCGAAATTTATACTGTCGGAGGCTCTTATGATGGCCCGGGAACCGGAAGTGGTTTTCATCGTTCGCTCGACCACGGTGAAACTTGGGAAAACATTGGTATAACAGACGAACATCTTGATGAAATTGAAGTGAATAATCTGGGGGTTATTCTTGTCGGTGGCGAGCAAGCGGGTGTTTATATCTCGCAAAACAGGGGCGAGAGTTTTACATTCCAATACAGCACCTATGTCACTGCTTTAGAAACCGATTCGCAGGATCATTTGATCGCCGGTGTAACAGGTTATCAATACAATGATTGTCGGTTATCTGAGGATTGGGGAAATACATGGATTAGTTTATCCGATACTGTTTTTAATCCATATATCAATCAAATTTCAATTTCACCGGACAATACGGTTTATCTGCAATGTCATAAAGCATCAAGTCAAGAATACCAGCTATTTAAATCAATCAATCCGATTTTGAGCATTGATGATGAGATAGCCACAAATGAGATGATCGTTTTCCCGAATCCCGCAGATAATGTAATATCTCTCACCAATTGCGACAATGCGATCAACAACCGGTATGTGATGTATGACCAATACGGACAGGAACTATTATCAGGAGCAGTGGTCAGTAATTCAATCGATGTTTCGAAACTTACACCGGAACTATATATCCTTCAATTTGAAACTGGAAGCAAAGTAATAAGAAAAAAAGTATTGATTGAATAAGTCTTTGCTATCGCACGACTCTGTCGCGTGGTGCTTTATTTACTTTAAAACCACGCGACAGAGTCGCGCGGCAGCTAAGGCAAAGGCTTTTGTTATCAATCCTGTTCTCCGCGCTGATGCAGATTTGTAATCTGCATCATTTAACAAAGGATCTGTGATCCGCTGAAATTACCTAGCCATCGCGCCAACTATCTCTCCGCAGCTAATCCTTTTGCGTCGTATGGTGGTTTCAGTCTTACCTTACGACAATTCTTTTTGTAACCAAACCTTTACTTGTTTGTAGTTTTACGAAATATACACCATTTGTCAGGCTGTTCAATGGAATGGAAATTTTGGTATCTGATTGTGAAACCTGCATGGTTTGAAACACTTTTCCAACAGCATCCAATAGTTCCAAACTTAAAACCTTTCCATCAAAACCTGAAAGATCGATATGAACAACTTCTATTGCAGGATTGGGATAAACCCTCATGCCCTTGTCGGTATTGTTAATTTCGGTATTACCAACAAATTCATCCACCGTAATTTTATACATCGAACGGCCATAGGTAGCCACCACCAGCATCCGCAAATCGGGCTGAAAGGTGAGATCCATCATCGGAACATTCGGTAACCCATCACCAATCGGAATCCAATTTTGACCGAGGTTTACGCTTCCAAACACGCCAACATCATTGGCAACAAACAAAACTGAATCGTTGGCCGGATCAGCAATAATATCATTGATAGGCGATTCGGGCAGGTCTCCCGAAATATCAGTCCAATTTTGCCCGAAATCAGTTGTCCGGAAAATATGTGGCAGATAATCATCCTGTCGATATCCCGAAAAAGTGACATAAGCAATTGACTCGTTCATCGGATCTGCCGTCACTCTGGTAACCCACCGATCGGGAAGATTATCTGAAATCTTCGTCCAGTCGGTACCTCCGTTTTGTGTAACCCAAACATTGGCGTCATCGGTTCCGGCATAAATAATTTGTTGGTTTACCGGAGAAACCGCAATGGTAGTGATTGTGCCAAACATCTGGTTGTATTGTCCGGCTCCATTTGTCAGATCGGGGCTGATGGCCGTCCAGTTTGCTGCACGGTTGACCGACTTATACACTTTATTACTGCCAAAATACAGGATGGTGGGATTGACAGGATTTAACGTTAAAGGCGACATCCAGTTGAACCTGCCTGCCAATCCATTGGTTGCATCCATGAAGCTTGTGCCTCCGTTGGTCGATCTGCCCAATCCGCCATACTGATATTCAGCATAAACATATTGGTTGTTCAGCGGATCAACTTTAACCACAAAACCATCACCACCATAAATCGAGTTCCAGTCGTCAATATTTCCGGTGAGGGTGCGGTTGGTCCCGTTATCCTGTGCACCTCCGTAAAGTCTTTCTGGATGTTGTTGATCAATCTCCGAAGTATAAAACTGCATGATAGGTAGGTTTTCAATGTGCGACCAAGAACTTCCACCGTTTTGCGAAGTATAAACACCACCATCATTGCCACACACAACAAACTGATTGTTCGCTGGATGTGCATATACATCATGATGATCCACATGCATCGACGAGCCAATATTAGTCCACGAATTACCTCCGTTATTGGTTTTGTACAAATCGAAACCTATTGCATACACAATATTGGGGTTCAGTGGATCAACACGTAAGCGGCCAAACCACCAGCCATACGATGCAAAAATATTTGAGAGAGCACCGTCATTGGTTCTTGTCCAGCTGTCTCCATAGTTTATTGATTTATAAACACCATCGAAATATCCTTCCGCATCGGCGTAAATGGTGTATAAAATGGACGGATCTGATGGTGAAACAGAAATACCTATCCTGCCAACATTTGGCGATGGTGTTGGCAAACCGGTTGTGAGTTGCTGCCAGCTGTCTCCGCCATCGAATGATCGGTAAATACCACACGATGGTCCGCCATAGATACGTTGATCAGGTCGCCGCACACGCTCCCACATGGCTGCATAAATCATATTCGGATCTTGCGGATTGATAGCAATATCAATCGCACCTGTTGAATCATTCAGGAATAATACCTTTTGCCAGCTTTGACCACCATCCGAAGTTTTAAAAACGCCTCGTTCCTCATTTTTCGAAAACATACGTCCCATCGCGGCAACATAACAAATATCAGGGTTTTGCGGATGAACAGCAATACGGCCAATGCTTCCGCCTTCAACAAGACCAAGATTTGTCCAAGAACTGCCACCATCATCAGACCTGAAAACACCCAAACCATCGTAGGAAACCGATCCGCCTCCGGCATTGGCTTCTCCGGTTCCGACATAGATCACGTCAGGATTGGAAGGAGCCAGCGCGATATCACCAATCGAAAGACTTGGTTGTTCATCGAAAATGGCATCCCATGAAAGGCCGGCATCATTGGTTTTAAAAACTCCGCCTGATGCTGCTCCAATATAAAAAACCTGAGGATCGACAGGATTTAATGCCACAGCCGAAACCCTGCCGCCAATGTTTACCGGGCCGGCAAATTCCCAGGAGAAATACTTGTTTCGATCATTGTATTTCGTTTTCAGTTCCTTTGCCTGCTCAAGGGAATTCCGATATGCCACATAGTTTATTTCATCATAAGGAAATGCCCGCTGACTATAAAACCATTCATTTGGTTTCTTTTCAGTTTCATTTGAATTTTCAATTTTATCACGATTGAAAAGAAACCAAGAAACGCCAATCCCGATAAGGATCATAGTAGAAAAAATCAATTTTTTCATAAAGTAAATATTTATTTGCAACCGTCAACCCATCAACCCATCAACCTTTCAACTTTTCAACTTTTCAACCATTCAACTTCTCTCTAAATTCTCTAAACGCTTCCTCCACGCTGTCGTCAAATTTTTGCTGCAAAGCACGATAGGCTTCCAGCAGTCGAATCGCAGCCGGAGTAAGGCTTGAGTTTCCGCCATCTTTGCCACCGCGTTGGCGGTCGATCAAAGGATAACCCAATATTTCTTCTGCTTTTTGAAGGTTTCCCCAGGCTTTCCGGTAACTAACCCGAAGCGCATTTGAAGCAGCCTTTAATGAACCTTTTTCGTGTATCAAAACCAATAAATCGTAGGTGAAATCCTCCACTTTGCCATCGCCAACCAATCCTGAAAGCCAGATCTTATATTTTAAGAATACATCTTTTCTGCTTGGTTTCGGGTATTTGTCCATTCTTTTATAATTTCCATGCTAAAATAGTTGTTTTTTTGATTCTGAAGGCTAACTTTTTGATCGTTTTGTTCATTATGTAAAACGCTAAAGAACTAAAATATATTTATCGGAAATGAGGAATAGTAATAATAAATCTTAAATTAGTCCATTAATTTGAATGGCTTCAGTCATTGACTCGTTGCAATTATAGTAATTTTGATTTAAAGATTTTGCGGTATTTTTGAACCTACTTGAAGATTCTGGATTAGAAATTGGATCGTTTAAGCATGAAAGGTGCGGAAATATATAATTTTATAAGCATTATCTTGACTCAATTGTTTCTTTGATGAATGAGATTTCCTTTAGCATAAATATTTTCGATAAAACATAGCGCATGACTCAAAAACTTCGTATCCTTTTCGCAGAAGATGTTGCCACAGATTTTACGTTGACAAACCTTATTTTGAAGAAAGAGGGTTTGGATTTCGATTCGGTTTTGATTGAAACTGAGGAGGATTTTGTATCTCAACTTAGCCTTTTTAATCCGGATATTGTGATTTCTGATTATGAAATGCCTACATTTAATGGGATGAAAGCGTTGAGTCACACCATAGCTTTGAATCCAGCATTGCCATTTATTATCCTTACAGGAACCTCCAATGAATTAATTGCAGTTGAATGTATGCGTAAGGGAGCCTGGGATTATGTGATCAAAGAGAATATAAAACGATTACCGTTCGCTATAAAAGAGTGTTTGAAACGTGCTGTTGAGATTAAGCAGAAGACGGAAGCGTTAGACGCATTGGCTGCAAGTGAGAAAAGGTATAAATCACTCATCAGTCAGATGACACAAGGATTGGCAGTGCATGAGATTATTGAGGATGAGAATGGAAATGTAGTTAACTACCGGTTTTTAGAGGTCAATGAAAGTTTTGAAACCTTATCCGGACTTAGTCGTGATCAGGTAATTGGTAAAACCGTTTTGGAAGTCTTACCCAAAACCGAGCCAATGATAATTGAACAGTATGGACAGGTAGCAAAAACTGGCGAATCAATCATTTTTCAGAAGTATTCAGCCCAGCTGAAAAAGGTGTTTGAGATTCTCGCTTATAGAATACAGCCCGGTCAGTTTGTAACAGTTTTTTCAGATGTAACCGAGCGTCAGAATAATTTAGAAGCTTTACAGGAGAGTGAAACTCGTTTCAGATTATTGTTTGAAAATACACCTATTGGCCTGATGTATTTTGATGTGAAAGGCACCCTCAATCTGGTGAATGAATTTTTTGTCAAAGCAATTGGATCCTCAATGGATAAGCTGATCGGGTTAGATTTAATCAATCTTCCAAATAAAAAAATGGCAGAGGCTATAGAAACAACCCTTTTAGGTAAAAGTGCCTCTTATGAAGGTTTTTATGATGCCATTACTAGCGGAAAAAAAGTTGAAATAATTGGAAAATTCGCACCTGTTTTCGCAGTAGATGGTTCAGTATTGGGCGGAATTGGAATTCTTGACGATGTTTCAGATCAAAAGAAGGCAGAAAAGGAACTGAATGAGTCTGAAGAAAGGTTCAAAAAATCTTTTCATTCAAGCCCGGCTGCAATTGAGATTATTGAATTTGAAAGCAATATTGTTGTGGAGGTGAACGATGCCTGGTGTCGATTATTGGGTTATTCACGAGAAATGATCGTAGGGAAACCAGCCGATAAAGTCATTGCTTTCGATCCTGATGATCTGCGCAAGATATCACAGGAAATCTCGGTTAAACATGCAATTCAAAATACGGAAATATGTCTTTTTACGCGCAAGAAAGAACAGCTTACTGTCCTTTTGTCCGTTGAATATTACGAAAGTGGTGGAGTTCAATATATGATTTCATCGATGATGGATATAACAGACCGTAAAAACGCGGAAGAAGAACTTATTAAACTTACGCGTGCAGTCGAACAATCACCTGTTTCGATAGTAATTACTGATTTAGACGGGACAATAGATTACATTAACCCAAAAGTATCCGAGGTAACGGGCTATTCATCATCAGAGCTGTTAGGTAAAAATCCACGCCTCTTAAGTTCTGGTGAACATACATCTTTCGATTACCAGAAAATGTATAAAGTGATACAGGCTGGAGGTATCTGGCATGGCGAATTTCACAATAAAACCAAACAAGGGGATTTGATTTGGGAATCGGCTTCTATTTCGCCGGTAATCAATGATGAAGGTATTATGACTCATTATATTGCTGTAAAAGAAGATATTACTGAATGGAAACGGATGCAGGAGGTGCTGAAAGAAAGTGAAAATCGTTACCGCGATATGTTTATGAACAATCCGTTACCGATGTATATCTTTGATCTGGATAGTGGAATCTTTCAGGAAGGGAATGCAGCAATGACAAAAGAATACGGTTATTCGAGTGAAGAATTTGCCAACATGAAAATTGGTGACATTCATGAAAAAGGCGTTGATCCAGAGATTCTTCCTATATATCATTCTATAGATACAGACTCAAAAAATTTATCACAATGCAAACATTTCCGAAAAGATGGCTCTTATATTATTGTTGAAATAAGTTCACATGCCATTGCACCTATAAACGGTAGGAATCTGCGATTGGTTATCGAAAATAATATTACGGATAAGCTCGCTGCCGATCAGGCACTGCAACATGCGAAAAACCTTGCTGAAGCGAGTGACCGTCTTAAAACATCATTTTTAAACAATATTTCTCACGAGGTTAGAACGCCATTAAATGGTATTATAGGAGCAGTAAGCCTTATTTCTGATCCTGATCTGACAGATGTTGATTTACAAGAATTAATCGGTATTATAACCCAAAGTACCGATCGGCTTATTCAAACCATCACTGATTTCATGGACGTTTCGATGCTTACTTCCGGAAATATGGAAATTAATAAAAAAGAAGTTCACTTATCGAAACTTTTCGAAAAGCTTAAACAAAAATTTGTTCCAAAAGCCACAGAGAAAAAGTTGAAATTTGAAGTCGAAATACCTGATATAAATGAATATCATGTGTTTACAAGCGATGAAGAACTGATATTCAAATCGATGAGTCAATTGATTGCCAATTCGATTAAATTTACCGACAAGGGTAAAGTTGTCATTGGATATCGTCTCAAGGATGAAAATATTGAATTGTTTGTCGAAGATTCTGGTATTGGAATTAGTAAAGAAGCGCAATCAAGGATTTTTGATTATTTCAGTCAGGAAGATACAAGCAGTGTGCGCAGGTTCGAAGGAAGTGGGCTTGGATTATCTATTGTGAATGGGCTGGCTGCATTGTTGGGAGGTTCTGTCAGTCTTGAGTCAAGCAAAGGACTTGGTTCAATATTCAGGTTTATACTTCCAGCAGGAAATATTTCTCAAATAAAAGTAGCTGTTGAAACACCAAAAGTTAATATTGTCAAACAACCTATTCTGCTTATTGCAGAAGACGATGAGTCGAATTTCTTTGTTTTGGAAGTCGTTGTAAAGAAATCGACAGGAGCAAAAGTAATAAGGGCAACAAACGGTCAGGAAGCCGTTGATTTTTGTCGTGAAAACCCTGACATCACCTTGATTTTGATGGATATCAAAATGCCGATCATGGATGGATTGGAAGCTACGAAAATCATTAAAACTTTTCGGCCCGAATTGCCAGTCATTGCAATCACTGCCTATGCAATGAGTGGTGACGAACAAAAGGCTTTGGATGCCGGCTGTAATGATTATCTTTCAAAACCAGTCTCGATGAAAACACTGGTGGCAAAATTAGAAGCGTTTGGTATTACCAAATAGCCTATAATACTCTTATTTTAATTGTAATTTACTGAATAGAAGGATCAAAAATGTTACTAAATCAGAAAAGTAATTATTACCGGGGTTTTGAATTTTTGCCTTTGCCAACAATTGTGACTGGCTTTTCAGGTATCATCGAATATTCAAACTCAGCGACCTGTTTGATGCTTGGATATAAGCCGGATGAAATATTGGGGAAGCGTATTTTTGACTATATCTTTCCTGAATCAGAATATAATCATGAGGTCGTAATACAACAACTTATTCAAAAACAGAATGTTAAATCAAATTTTGTTTTAAAAACAAAGGACGATTCAACTTTATTTATTCAATTCGTACAGTCGATGATTTTTAATGATGCGATGGAACCATTGGTTATAGTTGGTAATTTCATTGATCAAACGGAAGGTAAAAAGCAATGGGAAGAGGTCAGGCAAAGTGAGGAGAGGTATAAAATGCTGCTCGATAATGCCTTTGATGCAATTTATTTAACGAAAGGCTTTAAATATCAATATGTTAATAAACAATTTACCGAACTCACCGGCTATTCGTTCGATGAAGTAACAGACCCTTACTTCGATTATAACGTATTGCTAACAGAAAAGAGTCTGGAAATTTGGAAAGATCGTGAAACAAGACGTAGAAATGGAGAAAATGTTTCTCCAACTTATATGTTTCAGTTTATCGACAAGTTCAATAAAATTCATGATGTTGAATTAAGTACAACCATTATTGAAACGGGTGATGAAAAGTCTGTACTTGGTATCATGCGAGATGTTACAGTTCTCATTGCAACAAATCGGGTACTTGATTGGGAAAAGACCTACCTTGAAAGTATCTATAATATTGTGCCTTACGGAATTGCAATACTCGACGAAAATGACCGCGTGCTAGATGTAAACACAGCGTTCGTTGAAATGTTTCAATGGAATCTGTCTGAATTGCAAAACCAACCGATCAATAATTTTATCGTTCCAAAAACACTGAAAGAAGAAGGTAAGTTCTTTACAAAAATAGTTACCACCGGCGAACGCGTTGATGTCGAAACCATTCGCCAGCGAAAAGATGGTAAACAATTGAATGTCAAAATAATAGGTAAACCTACAAAACTGCCCGATGGTAAATTGGTCGTTTTTGGAATCTATCAGGATATTACCAGTCGTAAAATAGTTGAAAACGAGCTCAAGTTCGAGCGAAATCTGATGGAAGCCCTCATGGCTAACATTCCCGATACAATCTATTTCAAAGATACCGAAAGTAAGTTTTTACGTATCAACCAAGCCCAGGCCAAGGCGTTGGGTGTAGCAAAACCTGAAGATGCAGTTGGCAAATCAGATCTTGATTTCTTTAATAATGAACTTGTTATGAAATCGTTTGAAGATGAGCGCAAGATATTCTTTGAAGGTGACAGATTGGTAAATTCACAAGAGCATATTAAAACCGCGTTAGGATGGAAATGGTTCAGTGCCAGTAAAGTTCCCATGTTTGATGAATCCGGTAATATCATTGGTTTGGCAGGTGTTTCCCGTGATATTACTGATATTAAGAATCTTGAAAGTATCTTACTTGAACGTGAGGAGAATTTGAAAATTCTGAATGCGGAAAAAGACAAACTTTTCTCCATTATTGCACACGATTTACGAAGTCCATTCAATTCGTTTTTAATGCTTACCGAAATATTCATGAACGATTCAATGAAAATCAGTGCCGAAGAAACAAAAAAATTAACAGTTTCGATGCATCGTTCGGCAACTAATCTCTACGATTTATTAGAGAATCTGTTGAGTTGGTCACGCATGCAAAGGGGATTAACTCATATTGAGCCATTGAATATCAATTTGTTAGAAAACATTAAGTCTAGTTTGGATATTTTCACAGCCATGATCCGTAGCAAGATGTTGAAGATAAACCTGGAAATTCCGAATGAATTGATGGTTGAGGCCGATGTTAGTTTACTGGGTTCTATTTTGCGTAATCTTCTATCCAATGCCATCAAATTTACTCTGCATGGAGGTTGCGTCACTGTGTCGGTAATTGAATTGCCTGAAAATGAAGTGTTGGTTTCAATAATTGACTCAGGTATTGGAATGGATGATGAAATAAAACAGAACCTGTTTAGCATCGAAACGAAAGGAAGGAAAGGAACCGAAGGTGAACCCAGTTCGGGACTTGGACTCATTTTAGTGAAAGATTTTGTTGAGAAACACGGTGGAAAGCTTTTTGTTGAAAGTGAAGTAAATCAGGGAAGTACATTTAGTTTTACGCTACAAAAATCAGTTTAATTTTATCACAATTTGTTGTTTTTTTTCGTTTCTGTAGAGAGCTAATGAAGTTTCAAAATATTAATGCTAAAATAAACAGTTGCATTGATTCACTTTGTAACTTTGACCATGAAAATAAAAAAGCCGGTTCGCTTTAGCTGGTTATGGTGTAGGATAACCTGTTAATCCAATTACAAATACAAATGATTGAATTTTTCGAGCAATTACAGTTGAATCCTTTGGCACTTTCGTTGCTAGTACCTGCGATTGTTTCATTTATCTTATGGTTTGAAGCAAGTAAACGACAAAATGGAGTTAGCGGCAAGATTTTTTCCTATGCCATGCTTTCGGTCATCGTTTGGTCTGTTGCATACGGTTTTGAACTTGCAAGTACAAGATTTGAAATGTTGAAACTTTGTCTGAAAGTTGAATATCTTGCCATTCCGTATGTCACAACCATGATGCTTTTAGTGATTTATCAGATCCTGGATAAGGAAAATGGACTTCCGTATGCATACGCACGCTACCTTTTTATCATTCCTTTTGTTACGATGGTATTGGCGGTTACCAACGATTATCATCACTTTTTTTACAAAGATGTTTCATTGGACACCAGTGGATTATTTCCAACATTAAAGTTAACATTTGGCCTTTGGTATTATGTACATGTTGCCTATGCTTACATTCTCGTAATAACAGGATTGGTTCTTTTGATTAAAAGAATGCGGTCGTTGAAATCATATTTCCTGTACCAGCGAATTGCAATGATCATAGGTGTACTAAGTCCTATGATCGTTTTTTCAGTTTATTTTATAGGATTAATGCCAGTAAAAAATATTGATCCTACACCATTTGCATTCACGCTTTCTGGACTTGCTTTCTCAGTTAGTATTTTGAAATACAGAATGTTAACGCTTGTTCCGGTAGCGCGAGATCATGTTTTTCATAGCATGGTGGATGGAATAGTCGTGTTAGATATTTCGGGCAAAATCATCGACTGTAATCCATCAGGCATGGCCATTTTTAAGTGGGATAAAATGCCGGTTGCTGAATCGGTATTCAATCTTTGGGCAGATAAACCTGATTTGACGCAATTAATACGGAATAAAGATTATGAGACCATTGAAATTGAGATACTTCGCAATAGTGAACTCCATTCATACATTGTTTCGAGTGCAACTGTTCTGAACAGGAAGAAGATAAATGTGGGCATATCACTTTCTTTTCATGAAAATACAATTCGCAAACAGCTACTTATGAAGATTCAAGCGAATGAGCAGATTTTGGCGAAATTAAATGCCGAGAAGGATAAACTGTTTGCAATTTTGTCGCATGATTTACGCAGTCCGGTAAATTCTTACGTTAGTTTAACCGATATGTTTATCGATGAATCGTTCGATTTGAGCCTGGATGAAATACGGGTGATGGCGAAAAGTATGAATAAATCGGCGCGCTCATTGTCTGAATTACTCGAGAATTTGCTCGAATGGGCCAAAATGCAAAGAGGCAATTTTGTTATTCGAAAAGAAAGTATTTTTCTTGGGCAAATTGTAAACCATGCACTTGAGGTGTTGAAAGAAATGTTTTCGAATAAGGAAATAGATCTGAAAATTGATATCGAGAAAAGTTTAACGGTAAATTGTGACGTTCAATTGTTGAAATCGATTATCCGAAATCTGGCTACCAATGCATTTAAGTTTACGCCCAGAAAGGGTAAGGTTATTATTGCAGCTGAGGATTTGGAAACAGAATTTATTCAAATTTCAATTCGTGATACAGGTATTGGAATCCGAAAGGAATTGATAGGAAAACTTTTCCAAATTGAAAATGAAGTCGGTAGGCCTGGTACTGAAGGTGAAAGCAGTTCTGGATTGGGATTGCTTCTTTGTAAAGATTTTGTGGAAAAACAAGGTGGTAAAATCTGGGTTGAAAGTGAAGAAACAGTAGGAACAACTTTCTATTTCACATTACCTAAATCGACCTAAAACATTAACTTTCTTGTTTGAAGAGCATTACATTATATTTGTCGGGATTATTTCAACTTAGCTACTAAGAATTGAACAATGTCATAGAATTTTGCACTTCACGTTTATAAGGTTAGAGTGCATTAATAGTTTATTTACCTCAGAGGACACAAAGAAATTTGCACAAAGAACACAAAGGCTTAAAAATGAGCAGACTTATTTGTGATCTTTGTGCCCTTACTCATTGGACTTTGTGGTTTAATTTTAAAAGAATCATTTAATTTCCGTTTTTTTAAATGCGAAAGTTTATAGTTTTTCTTTCTTAATTTATTTTTGAAATCGAACAAATAGTAAAGTGTTTTGTTTTTACAAGAAAGAACTTTACAATGAGTAAATCAGTATTAATTATAATTGCAA
>CANNKD010000093.1 GCA_947505205.1 Bacteroidota bacterium
GTTATTTTTGGGTTGTCACAAGGCTTAATGTATAAATTAGGTTCGTTGCTTGGTGGTGAATTTATGTATCTGTTTGTCATCAGATACAAATTGGCTGTCTTTGCCATCTTATTTGCTGTAAGTATCCGCATGTTTATTGAAGCTTTTAAGATTCGAAAAGGCGCCCGGATTTTTTCATTCGACAATTATATTAAACTTATTATCATTGCAATAGCCGCCGGTATCAACACGCTTATTGTTGGTATGGCTGCCGAATATCTCTCTCCTTTTGAAACATTGAGAATACTTTTTCTCATTCTCGCAGGTTTTACATGGTCGATAATCGGTATTAGCATGAACCTCACACGGAAAAACATAATGCTATCAAGTTTTCTTCATCTCACAGCCGGTATCATCGTTCTTTTAACCGGAACAGTTTATTTACTTTCAACACATTAACCCTAACTCATGAATCTTATTAAATCGAAAGTCAGTTTATTACTGACAGTGGTGTTTTTTACCTTATTAAGTTTTAGTATTACAGCTCAACCTCCCACAGGTTATTACAACAGTGCTGATGGATTAAAAGGACAACCATTGCAGCAAGCTTTACATAATATTATAAAAGGTCATAACTCACGTTCTTATGCACAATTGTGGACAGATTTTCAGTCAACCGATAAAAAATCGAACGGTAAAGTTTGGGATATGTATTCAGATGTTCCGGGTGGCTCGCCTGCATACGAATTTACTTTTGGAAGCGATCAGTGCGGCAACTATGGCGGCGAAGGCGATTGCTACAACCGCGAACACTCCTGGCCAAAAAGCTGGTTTAATGATGCAGCACCCATGTACACCGACCTTTTTCACCTGGTTCCTACCGATGGTTATGTGAACGGAAGACGAAGTAACTATCCCTTTGGCGAAGTTGGAACAGCTACCTGGACTTCAACCAACGGCTCAAAAGTTGGCCCTTGTAATTTTCCGGGCTATTCAGGCGTGGTTTTTGAACCAATTGATGCATACAAAGGTGATTTTGCCCGTAATTATATGTATATGGCCACACGATATTCTGATATTATTGCCGGTTGGGAAAACAACGATTCGAATGGCGATGCTGTGATGAACGGAACCTCTTATCCTGCTTTTGAAACATGGTTTGTTAATTTATTACTTACATGGAATGCAGCAGATCCGGTAAGCGCAAAGGAAATTGCACGCAACAATGCCGTGTATAATTTACAGGACAACCGCAATCCATATATCGATCATCCTGAATATGCTGTGTATGTTTGGGATCCGAATGTTGGAATTGAAGATGTTTACCTCAACAAGGCAAAACTTCAGGTTTGGCCAATGCCGGTAAGTAACCAACTGAATTTTACGATTGAAAATTACAATACAACTGCAACCCTCGAAATGCAAATTATGGATGTTGCCGGTAGGGTGCTATTGCTCAATCAATTTGAATCCGGACAGGTAATCACCGTGAACGATATTGATAAACTTTCAGCTGGATTTTATGTGTTGAAAGTGAGTGAAAACGGCAACACCATTGCAACGAGCAAACTTTTGAAGAATTAATTCACAACAAATGTCAATTATCAGAATTTCGAAACAGTTTAGATTTGAAATGGCGCATGTTCTCATGGGCTATGACGGACCTTGCAAAAACGTTCACGGTCATTCTTATGAATTAACCGTTACGATAAAAGGTGAGCCTATTGAGGATTTACATAATCCAAAACTGGGCATGGTAATGGATTTTGGTGATCTGAAAACCATCGTGAAACAACAAATTATTGATGTGTTTGATCATGCTTTGGTGCTGAACAGCAATATGCCGGAAACCGTTACAGGCCACTTACAACAACATTTTGAAAAAGTGATTTTACTTGAATATCAACCTACAAGCGAAATGATGGTTGTTGATTTCGCAGGTCGGATTTCATCCATGTTGCCCAAAAACCTGCGCTTAGCTCATGTTTTACTTCGCGAAACGGCCACTTCATATGCCGAGTGGTTTGCCGAGGATAACTAAATTTATGTGAACACGATTAAAACGAATGACACAGGTTTGCATTTTTGCCCTGTGTCATTCGTGTTTTTATTGTGATATACATGCCGTCAGTTTGTCAGGATTAAGTACTTTTATAGTCGATTTACCATTTGGCATTATATTGGATAAACTTTCATTTAAAATTTCACAATTATGAGCAATTCAGCAGAACATATTGAATGTTTGATTATCGGATCTGGTCCGGCCGGATATACCGCAGCAATTTACGCAGCACGTGCCGATCTGAAACCCGTTATGTATCAAGGCATGCAACCCGGCGGTCAGTTAACTACCACCACCGAAGTGGAAAATTTTCCGGGAAATAAACACGGCGTTACAGGTCCTGAAATGATGGATGGTATTAAGGAACAGGCCGAGCGTTTTGGTACTGACACGCGTTGGGGTGTGATAACCGAAGTTGACACCACTTCGCGTCCGTTTAAAGTGAAAGCCGACGATGGCAAAGAATTATTAGCCGAAACCATCATCATTGCCACCGGTGCAACTGCCAAATACCTTGGTCTGGAATCGGAAGAGAAATTTAAGGGCGGCGGCGTTTCTGCCTGCGCCACCTGCGATGGTTTCTTTTACAAAGGAAAAGACGTTGCTGTTGTTGGCGGAGGTGATACGGCTGCCGAGGAAGCAACCTATCTGGCAAAACTCTGCAAAAAAGTATATCTGATCGTGCGCCGCGATGAGCTGCGTGCTTCGAAAGCCATGCAAAACCGTGTTGCGACTACACCAAACATCGAAGTACTCTGGAACCACCAGACCAAAGAACTTTTTGGCGAAGAAAACGGTTTCATGAAAACCTTAAAAGGTGCCGTTCTCATCAACAATAAAACGCAGGAAGAACACACCATCGATATTGATGGATTCTTTGTTGCCATTGGCCACCAGCCAAACAGCGATTTATTCAAAGGCGTGATTGACATGGACGAAACCGGATATATCATCACAAAACCCGATTCAACGGCAACGAACATACCTGGTGTTTTTGCTGCCGGTGATGTGCAGGATAAAATATTCCGTCAGGCTGTAACAGCAGCGGGAACCGGTTGTATGGCAGCATTGGAAGCCGAGAAATTTCTGGCTTCAATGAACGATTAAAAAAGAAGTACTTGCCTGCCAGGCTGCACCACCAGACTGGGAGTGATTTGAGTACTTAGAATACTTGGAGTACTTGGAGTGACTAAAGTAAAAATAATGACTGCTGCTGAATTGATTGCAAGAGATTTTACGAATGAACTCGTATTCACGGCTTCGCGCAGCAGTGGAGCCGGCGGACAAAACGTGAACAAGGTGAATACACGCATGGAACTGCGTTTCAATATTGCCGTTTCCGAAAAACTAAGCGATGAAGAAAAGGCACTGTTGCTTGAAAAACTTGCCGGAAGAATTAATTCCGAACAGGAATTGTTGGTTGTTTCGCAAACCGAACGCACCCAATTGGGCAATAAAACCAAGGCTACCGAAAGGTTTTTTGTGCTGATGGCAAAAGCACTTACACTACAAATTCCACGCAAAGCCACCAAACCCAGCAAAGCATCGAAACAAAAACGCCTCGATTTAAAGAAATTGCTTTCGCAGAAGAAGCAAAACCGGAGCATAAAAGGCTTTGAATAGATATTGATAATCGCTATTGTCCGGTTAAAATTTGCCCAAGTATCTGACAGGCTTATTTAGCATAACCTCTACGAGGTAAATCATATTTGGTGCATAATTTTACTACAATACTTTATCCGCTGCGCGGAATAGCTTCTGCATATCGGATAAAGTATCTTAAATCAACACAAACCATAACCACTTTTCCGCGTATCGCTTGCCAATCTCAGGCATGGATATACTTTTCATTGTGCCTAACCTCAATGATTGTGGATCAATCATTAGCTTCAACTGTAATTTCAGGCAATTTTATTGCTTCGCACAGCGTATCCACTGCAGTTGCAACCAATTCATTTACTCCTCACATCCTTTCCACCATAGTTGCAAGCAATTTGTGACGTTGGTTTATGCTTTCCACCTTGTGTACAACGAATTTGATATATCGTGCATCGATTTCCCTATATTTCGCAAATAATATACTTACTTATTTTATAGTTGCGAAATAATTCGCATATTCGATATAATATTTTATTGTTATTTCGAAATTAATCGCAATTGTAATTATATATACATATTCAATTTCGAATAGTTTTTCAAATATCTTGACATTTATAATGATAATTGCGATATTTGTCGCAAGTATGAAAATAGAAATTAAAATATTTGCGAAGCAAATGGAATGGCAATCGACGGCAATGGAATTGCTTTCACTTGCAGTAGAAAGCTTCCGGGAGCGTCATAAATTACCTGCAACTGTTGCAGAAAGCGTCTCGATGCTTTGCAAATTGTTTGCACATCAAGTGGAAAGCCTTTTTACACGCCTCAAATTGCCTGCAACTGCCAATATTGCGATAAATTAATAAAAACTAAACCCTAATAACCATGAAAATCAGCCGCCTCAACTATATGCATCTGCACAATCTGGAGCATCTTACTTTCCATAACAATTTTCAGGAAATGGTCAATAAGTATGGTGGTGCAGTGGCACTTGGCATCGAAACGGTTTACAACGCCTATATCGAAATATTTGAAAATGAGAAGCTGGCTTCAGGTAAATATCGAAAGAATTTGCTGTCGGATGAAATAGCCCTGTCCGACATTGCCCGCAAGAAAAACTTCAGGGGATTGAAACACGCACTGAAAGCCGCACTTTTACATCCCGATCCTGCTGTGAAAATATCTGCTAAATGGCTCATGGAGTTAGTCAGGAAATATACCCATCATAGAACAACAAGCTACGATACGCGATCACGAGGATTTCAATCGATCATTTCAGTATTTAACAAGCAATATGCTAATGATGTGGCTAATACGGGCATTGAAGATTGGCTTTACCGATTAGACGCCGCCAACAAAACCTTTGAAACCAAGATGAAGGCACGCAACAGCCAACAATCCGGCCAAACGCAATTGGTACTGCGCACCGAACGACTTCGGGTTGATGCAGCCTACAACAAAGTGTTGAGTATGCTTTCGGCACGGTTTATCGTGGATGGCGAGGAGAAATACGACAATTTTGTGACAGAACTCAATGCACACATCGAAACACAAGCTACTTCTCTTGCCATGCGCCGCGGTCACCGCAAGCGAAAAGCCAGGCTGACAGCCGAAAAAGCAAAAATAGCAGCAACCGGACAAAGCATAAACCAAGAGGGATTGATTGGGGTATCGTAGTGAATTTGTTGTGAAGATAAACCAAAATGGATTATAAATAATTTAACAATTTGTTAATATTCGTTTGATAATTTTTTTATTTTAGTGACTAAATTTGCCAATTAAAATTAACCGTTCTATTATGGAGTTCCTTTACATTGTTATCGGTGCCGTTCTGATTTTCGATTTCATCAACGGATTTCACGATTCGGCAAACTCAATCGCAACAGTTGTATCAACAAAAGTTCTGTCGCCAACCGCAGCCGTTGCATTAGCGGCATTCTTCAATTTCATTGCCTTTCTGGTGTTTCCACTGTCTGTGGCTACAACCATTGGAAAAGGCATTGTAGATCCGGGAATTATCAATTTGAACGTGATTTTTGCCGGATTGATAGCTGCCATTACCTGGAATTTATTAACCTGGTGGTGGGGCTTTCCTTCAAGTTCATCGCATACACTTGTGGGTGGTTTGGTTGGCGCGGCTGTTGCAAAAGCCGGATTTGGCGCAGTAATCGCATCTGGTGTTTGGAAAATCGTTGCCTTCATTTTTATTTCCCCTGTTGTCGGGATGCTTATGTCATTCTTTATATCAGCAATCGTACTATATCTATTCCGTAATTTCTCGCCTTTTAAAGTCGATAAATACTTCCGGCGCTTTCAATTACTTTCAGCATCAGCTTTCAGCTTGGGCCACGGTGGAAACGATGCACAAAAGTCGATGGGCATCATTTGGGTTTCATTGATTGTAACCGGTCATGCTACCAAAAACTCAGAAATTGGTCTTTGGATCGTTCTTTCGTGCCATTCTGCTATTGCTCTCGGAACGCTTTTCGGTGGTTGGCGTATAGTGAAAACGATGGGACAGAAAATCACCAAACTGAAACCGTTTGAAGGTTTTTGTGCAGAAACAGCAGGCGCCATCACTTTGTTTGGCGCAACAGCATTTGGGGTTCCGGTAAGCACAACCCACACAATTACCGGGGCAATCATCGGTGCCGGTGCCCGCAAAGGTGTTTCGGCGGTTAAATGGGGCGTTACCACAAATATTTTCTGGGCATGGATCCTTACTATTCCCGTATCTGCGATTATCAGCGGCTGCGTTTATCTATTGATCACTACTTTATTTTAATAGAATTTATTGTTAACATTTATAGATCACAATACAAAAACCTAAGTATATGAAAATCGATGATTTATTAAAGTACTTCGTACCAAAAGAAACTGCTTTTTTCCCGCTTTTTGAAGAAGATGCACAAATCTTAATCAAGGGCGCTGAATTGCTTAAAGACCTTGTCAGCACAACCGATGCCGATGACCGCGATGCATTTATTGCACGCATCAAGGCAACTGAAACGGAAGGCGATAGGGTAACTGATAAAATATTTACCCAATTGAATAAGTCATTTATCACACCTTTCGATCGCGAAGACATTCATGAGTTAGCTTCTTCTATTGATGATGTGTTGGATAATATCAATGCTGCAAGTCAACGCATCAGATTGTATAAACCAAAAACGCTGACTCCCGAGATGTATCAGGTTGCAGAGATCATTTCTCAGGTTGCACATCAGGTTGAAATTGCTGTGAATGGTTTATCGCATCCCGGAAAAAATCGTGAAATGATTGAAAATGCCTGCGATGAAATCAATCTGCTCGAAAACAAGGCCGATCATGTGTATAATCTCGCCATTTCAAAGCTGTTTGAGGAACAAAAAGACACCATTGAGTTAATCAAAACCAAAGAAATTCACCAATCACTCGAAAAATCGGTTGACAAAGCCGAGGATGTTTCAGATGTGATCCGCACCATCATGGTTAAATTGGCTTAACAGAAAACACATATCATATTTAAAAAAATCCGGTCAGTAACCGGATTTTTTTTATTTTTGAAGTATATCTCACCTCTACATGAGCGGCAATAAATCGCGTGAACAACGTATCATTCGGGCATCGTGGAACAGTATCATCGGCAATGCATTTCTGTCGGTGATAAAAATTACCGCCGGTTTTTTATCGGGCAGCATGGCCTTAGTTGCAGATGGTGTAGATTCGGCCAGCGATATCATCACCTCATTGATAACATTAATTACTGCCCGAATCATTTCAAAACCACCCGATCTGAAATATCCTTACGGATACGAAAAAGCCGATACCATTGCTTCAAAATTATTAGCCTTTATCATATTCTTTGCAGGAGCACAATTGGCTATTTCCACTATTCAGCGTTTGATATCCGGACAAAAACCAGAGATACCGGCCATGTTTGCGATTATTGTGGCTTGCGTTTCAATTATTGGAAAACAATTTCTGGCTTATTATTTAACCCGTGTTGGCAAAAATTCGGACAGTGAAATGTTGAAAACAAATGCACGCAATATGCAGAGTGATGTCGTTATTTCAAGTTCAGTGTTAATGGGGTTAGTTTTTACACATATACTTAATCTTCCGATACTTGACCTCATTACGGCCCTAGCTGTGAGTGTTTGGATTATGTATGTTGCGATACGGATTATTATTAAATCGAGTTATAGTTTAATGGACCGCATCGACGATCCGGCTATTTATAAATCGATCGCCAATGCAGTTGCATGCGTTCCCGGAGCTTTTAATCCACACCGCATCAGAGCACGTAAAATGGCGCATTTTTATGTGATCGATCTCGATATTGAAGTGGATGGCTCATTATCGCTTTTTCAAGCCCATGAAATTACCCACGAAATAGAAAACAATATCAAAGCTCAAATCCCCAATATTTACGACGTAATTGTGCATGTTGAACCACTTGGAGACGACAGTTCTAACGAGGTTTACGGTGTTTCTGGTAAAGATTTACAGAAATAGACTGTTTAAATCATTCCATTTCAGTAATTTGATTCCTGCAAACCGGAATGACCTATTGCAAACCGGCACAATAGAAATTCCGAAATGAAATTCGAAAATATATTTCACCAAATCATTCCATTTTCTACCTTTGCAGCGATCTAATCTTCGCATTCATCGGCAAAAACAAACAACATGATATTCTTTTTACGCACGGTTAAAAATCGAATCATTGCTGTTCAGACGGAAAGTCAACCTACCCCAAAAACATTCGAAAAACTAATCTGGCTCTTCGGGGAAGCAACTATCATAAAGGAAAGTTCAATTGCAGGCAATTTTATTGGCCCGCGCAAGGAAATGGTGTCGCCATGGAGCACGAACGCAGTTGAAATCACCCAGAATATGGGCATCAAAAGCATAAATCGTATCGAGGAATTTCACAACATTGAACACGAAAACCCGGTTTTTGATTCGATGTTGCAATCAAAATATTCCATTCTCGATCAGCAACTTTTTGATATTGAGCGCAAACCAGAACCAATTCGTTTTATCGATGACATACGTAAATACGACAAAAAAGAAGGATTAGCCCTCAGTTCCGACGAAATTGATTACCTTGAAGAAATAAGCCTGAAAATTGGGCGTGCACTCACCGACAGCGAAGTTTATGGATTTGCACAAGTAAACTCAGAGCATTGCCGGCATAAAATATTCAATGGCACTTTTATCATCGATGGTAAAACAATGCCCGAAACGCTTTTTCAGCTTATCAGAAAGACTTCGGAACTCAATCCAAACAAATTGGTTTCTGCCTACAACGACAATGTTGCGTTTATTTCTGGACCTCAGATTGAACAATTTGCTCCAATTCAGCAAGATAAAGCTGATTTTTTTCAAATAACAGATATCGAAACCGTTATTTCCTTAAAAGCTGAAACACATAATTTCCCTACCACCGTTGAGCCCTTTAATGGCGCTTCAACAGGAAGTGGAGGCGAAATCCGTGACCGGTTGGCAGGAGGAAAAGGAAGCATTCCACTTTCAGGAACGGCCGTTTATATGACATCATATCCCCGGACTGAGAAAAACCGAAGCTGGGAACAAAATTGTGAAGCCCGCAAATGGCTTTACCATTCACCGGATGATATCCTGATTAAAGCATCCAATGGTGCTTCTGACTTTGGAAATAAATTCGGTCAACCGCTGATAAATGGCAGTTTACTCACATTTGAGCATGATGAAGACACTTCATTCGGCTTTGATAAAGTGATTATGCTGGCTGGTGGCGTCGGCTTTGCAAACCGTAACGACAGTCACAAAGAAATGCCATCAGCAGAAGATATCATCGTTTTGCTTGGTGGTGATAATTACCGTATCGGGATGGGTGGCGGAGCTGTTTCCAGTGTTGATACCGGCCAGTTTAGCAATGCGATTGAATTGAATGCCGTGCAACGCGCGAACCCTGAGATGCAAAAACGCGTGGCAAATGTCATCAGAGCGATGGCAGAATCGGCTGTAAATCCTATTGTTTCCATTCACGATCATGGCGCCGGTGGCCATCTCAATTGTCTTTCAGAATTAGTAGAAAAAACCGGTGGCACCATCGATATTTCTAAATTACCTGTTGGCGACCAAACGCTTTCAGATAAGGAAATCATTGGAAATGAATCACAGGAAAGAATGGGATTGGTTATTCACCCAAACCAGCTCGATTTGTTGCGCCGGACAGCCGAACGCGAACGTGCACCTATTTACGAAGTTGGTAAAATCACAAACGACATGCAATTGCGTTTTGTCAGTGGCAACAAAGGCTGTCCTATTGACTTAAAACTTGAGAATTTCTTTGGCAAAGCACCCAAAACCATCCTCGAAGACGCACATAAGAAATATAAATTTGAAGAGCTGATTTACGATACACACGATTTGGTTTTCTATATCAATCAAGTTCTTCAACTTGAATCAGTTGCATGCAAAGACTGGCTCACCAACAAAGTTGATCGTTCGGTTACGGGTCGTGTTGCCATGCAGCAATGTGCCGGACCGATTCAGTTACCGCTGAACAATCTTGGAATTACAGCTCTCGACTATCAAGGAATTCGTGGTATAGCAACTGCCATTGGACATGCTCCGGTTACCGGATTAATCGATTCCCGTGTTGCTTCAAGATTGTCGGTTGCAGAAGCACTTACAAACATACTTTGGACACCTATTGATGACGGTTTAAAAGGTATCTCATTAAGTGCCAACTGGATGTGGCCGGCACGCAACGAAAATGAAAACAACCGATTATACAAAGCCGTTCGCGCATTGAGCGATTTTTGTATTGAATTGGGTATCAACGTGCCAACCGGTAAAGATTCAATGTCGATGACACAAAAATATCCCAACGGGCAAAAAGTATTGGCTCCGGGAACAGTCATCGTTACGGCAGTTGGCGAAACTACGGATCTGAAAAAAGCCGTTTCACCAGTTTTGAAAACTGATTTAGATACCGAATTGCTTTATATTGATTTGTCGTGCGACGATTTTCACCTGGGTGGAAGCAGTTTTGCACAGATTTTGAATAAAATCGGGAAAACAGCTCCTGATGTGAAAGATACAGAATATTTCGCGCTGACATTCAACACATTGCAAAATTTAATCAATGAAAATCTTGTGTTAGCAGGCCACGATATTTCAGCCGGTGGAATGATTAACTGCCTGCTCGAAATGACATTTGCGAATTGCGAATACGGTCTTAGGGTTGACCTAACATCCTGTAAACGATTTGATATCATTAGTCTGCTCTTTTGCGAGAAACCATCAGTCATCATTCAGGTAAAAAATGATGGTAAGGTGAAAGCAAAGCTCGAAGCAGCAGGTGTAAGTTTTATTGTGATTGCCAAGCCCGTTATTGAGCGAACAATAACCATTCTGCACGATGCCGAAAAACACGTTCTGGATATCAATACCATGCGCGATATATGGTTTAGGTCATCCTATCTGCTCGATAAGAAACAATGTGGCGAGAAAAAAGCTTTAGAACGCTATAAAAACTATAAGAAACAAGACCTTCAATTCAGCTTTAACCGCAGTTTCACAGGAAAGGTTTCACAATACGGCATTAATTTCAAACGCCGCGAACGAACCGGTGTTACTGCTGCCATCATACGCGAAAAAGGCGTAAACGGTGACCGCGAAATGGCGTATGCATTGTATCTATCCGGTTTCGATGTGAAAGATATCCACATGACAGATTTAATCAGCGGACGAGAAGATCTTTCAGATGTGAAAATGATCGTTTTCGTAGGAGGATTTTCAAATTCTGATGTGCTTGGTTCGGCAAAAGGCTGGGCCGGAGCCTTCCTTTACAACCAAAAAGCCAAGGCTGCGCTTGATAAATTTTATGCCCGACACGACACATTAAGTCTTGGGGTTTGCAACGGTTGTCAGCTGATGGTTGAGCTTGGACTTATCTATCCCGATCATCCGGAGAAACCTGTAATGGAGCACAACGAATCGGGGAAGTTCGAATCGGCATTTTTGAGTGTCGAAATTGAAGACAATAACAGCGTGATGCTTGGCAGCATGACGGGCAAACATTTAGGTGTGTGGGTTGCACATGGCGAAGGCAAGTTCAATTTCCCCATGTACCGTGACAAATACAATATCGTGATGACTTATGCCCACGAGGAATATCCGGCAAATCCAAATGGAAGCGACTGGGCAACAGCAGGAATTGTTTCGAATGATGGCCGCCATTTAGCGATGATGCCGCATCTTGAACGTTCTTTCTTCCCATGGCAATGGGCATATTATCCGTCTGATCGTGTGAACGACGAAGTTACACCCTGGATTGAAGCCTTTGTAAATGCTCGTAAGTGGATTGAAAACAATAAATGAAATCTAATTCCCTTTCATCCTCATCAGATGTTCGGGTAATGCCGGAATGGTATCATCAAATTTTCCTTCCAGAATTAATTGTTCGTTATATAACAGGCGGTTATGTTCCATACGACGTTGCAGACGTGCCATTTCGTTGAAGTAATTGTAGAATGCCTGAACGGGACCACTAGCTGAAGCCGGATATGTCCGTACTTCCTCCAAACTGGTTTCAAGCTCACGATCTATCGACTCAAGATTTACCGGTTTCAGCGGTTTCATATTGACAATCATATACTTAAACGTCTGGTAATCGTAAAAGGATCTAATAACCACTTCCTGCATGAGGATAGTGTCTTTTCGAAGCATTACTGAAATACGCTCATTGTTTTCAAGCATTTTTTCGGTAATCAACACTATTTTTCGGCTGAAACCAACCATACTGAAAAGCAGTGAATCGTTGACGGCAGTTTTAATGTAAAACGTGCCATCGGGCAGACTGATCGTTCCACGTTTGGCTAACTTACTGATGATGTGTACATCAGAAAGTTCTTTCAGGCTATCGGCTGTAAATACACGACCTTCCAAATACTTCATTTCCTGTGCCGAAACAATCGTATTACCAGACAAAAGAACAAGTAAAATCAGTATAGTTCGCAA
>CANNKD010000094.1 GCA_947505205.1 Bacteroidota bacterium
ACAAAGAAGAAACCTTAGCAAAAAGCAACGAAGAATTGAATATTTTGATGTGTAAATTGAATATTGAGCATGAATATCGCGTAAATGAAGGTGGTCATAGTTTCAAGTTTTGGAATGCAAATATGCCAAATGTACTCAGATTTGTGAGCGATGCATTTGAAGGTAAAACTTATCGTGGTGATTTTGTGCAATACATTGAACCAACGCCTTTTAACGAGAATCAAATGAAACAAGTTTCAGCTAATGGCAAAACGATCACAGTTTTTTTGCCAGAGAGTTATCATCAGTCAAACCGAAATTATCCGGTGATTTATTTTGAGGGTGAATTTGATGAAGATGTTAGTGATTATGATATTTGCAAAGTAACGAATGTACTCATCAAACAAAATATATTACCTGAAATGATTTTGGTTTTCCTTCGATCCGGGGATATGGTTGAAATGAGAAAAACCATTAAAGAAACTGAAAATCAATTTCGTATAAGGAAAGACTTTCGATTTAGAGCATATCTAACTCTATCTGGCAGCTCAATCTTAGAAGAAGTGAAAAAAGATGAATTTCGGATGATTGTACTTTCGGATGCAGGAATACCAATAAATCACATTCAAAAATTAGAGAAAGATACTTTTGAGCGAACATCAATCTATCTTGATGCACCGGCTGATTGCTATACTATGGAACATATTGGAAGATTGCACATCGCGCTCAAACAAAAAGACATTAAACACGAATACCGTGTAAGGAGTGTAAATTACGCTGACTATAGCTGGTTTATGACAGGTTTACCCGAGATTTTAAAATATACAGCAGAAAGTTTTCATAAATAGTACTAATTATTAACTAAAACCAAGGATTATGTTTATTGTAGGAAGTTACACATTGGCCGTTGCACTTTGTATCGTCACCATGCTATGTTGGGGATCGTGGGGCAACACGCAGAAATTGGCAGCAAAAACATGGCGTTATGAGCTGTTTTATTGGGATTATGTGATTGGAATCGTGCTTTTTTCAACTTTGATGGCTTTCACACTGGGCAGCATGGGTGATAAAGGCCGTAGTTTCATCCCCGATTTAATGCAAATAAGCGGTTCTAATTTTGGAAGCGCATTTTTTGGAGGAATCATCTTTAACGCATCCAATATATTGTTGTCGGCTGCTATTTCTATCTCAGGAATGGCGGTGGCTTTTCCGGTTGGCGTTGGATTGGCGCTTGTTTTGGGCGTGTTTATCAATTATTTTGGTGCTCCGGCCGGCGATCCTGTAACACTTTTTACCGGTGTTGGTTTAATTATGGCAGCCTTAATTTTTAACGGAATTGCTGCCGGTAAAATGAATAAAGGCGAAAAAGGAGCAGCGGCTAACAAAGGAATCTGGATTTCGGTTGTTGCAGGTATTCTGATGTCGGTATTTTATCGTTTTGTGGCCGCAGCTGTGGATTTGAATAACTTTGAAAATCCAACTCCAGGAATGGCAACTCCTTATACTGCCGTATTTATATTTTCACTCGGCATGTTAGCCAGTAACTTCATATTCAATACATTGCTTATGAAAAAACCATTTGTTGGCGCACCGGTTTCTTACTCCGATTATTTCAAAGGTGGACTTTCTACTCATGCCGTTGGCATTTTCGGTGGATTAATTTGGGGTTTGGGAACTTCATTGAGTTATATAGCATCTGGTTCAGCGGGTGCAGCTATTTCTTATGCATTGGGCCAAGGCGCAACCATGGTGGCAGCACTTTGGGGTGTATTTATCTGGAAAGAATTTAAAGGTGCCGATAAAACTGTTAACTTGCTTCTTGTTTTAATGTTTCTGCTTTTTACCGCCGGTTTAGGATTCATAATCGTAGCCGGAAATCATTGATTAATTTGATAAAAACGATAAATAATAAAATAATCTACGGTCACTATAGCAGTCAAAGTGTCCGCTTTAATATTTCTAAAATAATTCACTTTTAACTAACACATTCATTAACAATTAAATTTTTTACAAAATGAAAAAATCAATTTATCTACTTCTGTTTGTTGCTTTGGCAACTGTTGCAATTACCTCCTGCAAAGAGGACACAACTGAACCACCTGTCGTTGTAGTAGTTTCTCCTATCAAAGAGATGGGCGTTGTTTACACCGATGGAACCGAATTGTACAAATTCACGTACAATGCCACTACCAAAAATATCGACAAAATCGAAGATTTTTGGAATGATGCTCTTGACAAAACTATTACCTACGATTATTCCGTTGCCGGAAAATTAACCATTACCTCTGGTGATTCTCCAACTGAGTACGATTTGAATGCCGCTGGGTATATTTCAAAGGAATGGTGGAGTGCCGACGAATGGGCTGCTTATGAGTATAATACTGATGGTTATTTAACCAAAGTAATTGAACATTGGGGTGGAGCCGACCATTTGAAAATGGAAGCCGTTATTACCAATGGCAATGTTGTGAAACACACTACCTTTGATGATGATGGCGTTACCGTCAAAAAAATCAAGGAATTCACCTTCACAACCGGTGATAATGTTAACGACATTCATCAAACAAGTATGATTGACAGCAACACCAAACCAATTGGTAATGTGTTCGGAAAACCAAGCAAAAAATTGGTTGACTATTTGGAATATTGGGATCCTCGCGAAACCCCGATTGTCAAAGGAAAAACTACCATCACTTACGAATTTGACACCAAAAACCGTCCTTCAAAAATCACCAGAGCTGGTGCCGATTGGCAGGAAGTTTATACTTATTCATACTACGAATAGATTGAGGTCGTAGTTTGTTATATTGGATTAGTGAATAATTGGAAAGAAAGGTTAATCGTTCGATACGAACGGTTGCCTTTCTTTTTTTTTGGGATTAACCAATTGTCTTTCAGAAATGTAATCCTAAAAATGAACAGTAAGAACGCCTGTTAAAACAGAAGCAATCGTTAAAACAAGCACTGAACCAATCGCCCATTTTAGAGTGAATCGCTGATGGGCTTCAAAAGTAACTCCGGTTAGTTCAACCAATAAATATGTTGAAGCAACCAACGGACTCAATAAATGAACCGATTGACCGAACAAGGATGCCCGACCAATTTCAGCAACTGAAACACCAAAATGAGTTCCTGTGATTGCAGTTAGCGGTATAATGCCATAGTAATATGCATCATTGCTGATAAAGTAAGTGAATGGCATTGAGGTAATTGCAGTGATAAGAGGCATATTTGGTCCCAGCGAATCGGGAATAATATGAATAAAACTTTGCGCCATTGCATCAATCATTTTTGTTCCTTGAAGGATGCCGGTAAAAATTCCTGCGGCGAAAACGATAAAACCAACCGACAAAGCGCTACTTGCATGTGCGGCTAATTTTGCACGTTGTGTCTCAACCTTTGGAAAATTTATTACCAATGCCAATGCGAGCGCAATCATAAATGAAATAACAACAGGTATCAATTCCAACACCAAGGATGTCATTAATAATAATGTAAGTAAAAGATTGATTGTCAATGAAATAGTGTTGTATTCGACTTTCGCTACCGGTTCTTCAAAGTGAATAATTCCTAATCTTTTACGTTCTTTTTTTCCGAAATAATAGGCCACAAAGATTATCCATAAAATTGCAGCAAGCATACTTGGAATTATGGGTACAAAAAGCTCTGATGTTTCTAGATTAAGTGCGCTAAGCACACGTGCATTTGGTCCGGTCCAGGGTAAAAAATGCATGATCCCGACGCAAAGCATGATGAGGCATGAAAGGATTAAAGGGTTAATTCCGAGACGTTTATAAATAGGAAGCATGGCTCCAACAATAATCATATAAGTAGCAGCTCCGTCTCCGTCTAATGCAACAATCAGCGTGATGAAACATGTCCCCATGATTACTTTTAATGGATCTCCCTTGGCAACCCGAAGTAATTTTGCTATTAATGGTTCAAAAAGTCCAACTTCGAACATGATCCCAAAATACATGATTCCAAACATGAGTAAAACACTTGTTGGGGCGATACTTTTCAATCCATCGGCCATCATTTCACCAATGCCGGCTCCGGCTCCGGCTAGCAAACCAAAAATAATCGGAATCAGTGTTAAAGCTACTTGGGGAGATAGTTTCTTGGTCATGATCAACGTTATAAACGTAAAAACCATTCCAAATCCTAAAAGTGAAAGCATCGATTCGCTCATTCAATAAATGTATTAAGATTTAATTTGTTTTATTTCTCAGTATTGTCAACTTCCCAGACAGTATCTATCACGGTTCCGTCAACCCATTTTACCACTGCAATTGGATTATTGGTGAACATTGGCTTTTCGGGAACACCGCAAATTGCATCCACTTCTTCTTTTAGTTGCTGCATGGTTTTTATTGGTAAGTTGCTGTATTTCAGCTTGTCAAGCAAGTCGGTGCGCATTGGATTTATGGCAATGCCACGCTCTGTAACAATTACATCAATCAATTCGCCCGGACCGCAGATAGTGGTTACTTCATCACGAATCACCGGAATCCGATCTCGGAAAAGAGGAATGGGAAGAATTGTGCATTTTGCAAACAAACAATTTTGCCAGCCACCAACACCATGCAATAGTATTCCGTCAGAATGTGTAACAACATTGGCATTGAAATTCAAATCAACTTCGGTAGCACCCAACACCACCACATCGAGCATGGAAGCAAAATTTCCTTTACCATGATAATTGTAGCTCGTGAACGGGCTCGTATTCACATGACCTTTGTTTTCGCGCATCGAACGCACCCCTTCCAAATCAAAAGTTTGACCATCGAGGATGTAATCAAGCAATCCTTCTTCGAGCATTTTTACGAGATATTTATTGCTCCCGCCACGTGCAAAACGGGCATTCATACCGCGTTTACGTAGCATTTCGGCAAAATAGACACCAATAGAAAGGGCAGTTCCTCCGGCTCCGGCCTGAAACGAAAATCCATCATGGATGATGCCGGCTTCGTCGCAAAACTGAGCCGTCATTTCGGCAAGCAACAAACGATCCGGACTTTTCGTAATTTCGGTCGTCCCGGAAACAATTTTCTCTGGAATACCAATTTGGTCTAACACCACCACAAAATCGACATTGTTTCCCTGAATTTGCCATGGCACGCAAGGAAATGGAACAATATTATCAGTTGCCACAATCACTTTCGTAGCGTATTGCGAATCGGCTAAAGCAAAGCCAAGCAGCCCACAGGCTGCAGAACCACGATCGCCGGTGGCGTTTCCAAAAGCATCGGCGGTTGGAGCAGCAATCACAGCGATGTCGATCACAATTTCACCATCTTGAATGGCCTGATGGCGTCCACCATGCGATCGCAACACACCCATTCCTTTCATTTTCCCTTCTGAAGCAAAGCGACCTAACGACCCATTCATGCTGCCTTCGATATGGTGAATGGTGCCATCTTCGAGGTAGTTGATAAGTGGCTGATGACATTCAAATGAAGCCGATGGAAACCATACAAGATCTTTAAAACCAAGTGAATGAGCGATATCAAATATCTGAACAGCCAATAAATCACCGTTACGGAAATGATGATGTGTCGAAATTACGGCACCGTTGCGCAATCCGGCTTTTAAAAGTGCTTCCTGAAGGTTTGGAACAATTTTATTGCCATCGGCTGGAAAATCGGCACACGATACAATTGGTGCGCCATATTTGTTCCCCTTTGGCAGGTGTTTGCCAACACCTTGAAAAGGTATTTGTATTTTTCCGTTTACAAGGTTTGGAACAAGACGTCCTAAAACATTTTTTTCAAACTTAACAGACATGTTCTTCGTCCTCCCAGTTTGGGTTTAGTTTACCTGATTTTATTGCTTTTTCGATGGTTTGTTGTGCCCTTTTAACAATCGGAGCATCAATCATTTTGGTGCCCAAACTAACCACACCCAACCCCTTTTTTATGGCTTCACGAAAAGCGAAAATGATTTGTTTTGCTTTTTCAATTTCATCCGAATCTGGTGCAAAATTTTCATGCACAACTTTTATTTGTCGTGGATGAATACACCCCATTCCTTCGAAACCCAGGGCTTTTGATTGTAATACATTGTTTTTAAGTGCTTCCATATTACTTACATCACTAAAAACGGAATCGATGGGCTGAATTCCGGCAGCACGACAGGCATTTACAACTTGTGATTGGGCAAACAATGATTCGGTTCCTTCGGCGGTGCGTTTGGCTCCGATATCTGCTGTATAATCTTCAAGACCAATTGCTAATGCAACGATATTGTAAGCAGCTGTGGCGATTTCAAAGGATTTAATTACGCCCATGGCACTTTCGATAATTGGCATTAACCAAATGGATGTATTGATATTATGTTTTGTTTTAAGAACTTCAATTCGCTCATTTACCTGATGAATTTGCGCTGCGCTTTCACATTTTGGAATAAGGATGAGGTTTACATTGTGTGGCACAATAAAATCAAGGTCATCCAGTCCGCGAGGTATTTGGTTGATACGCACCATACGCTCTGCACCGTAAAAGTCGAGATTTCGCAAGGCGTTTCGGACGAGAAATGAAGCCTCGTATTTTTTATCGGGTGCAACAGCATCTTCCAAATCGAGAATGATCCCATTGGGATGATGAATACCGGCATTTATCATCAGCGAAGGCGAGTTACCGGGAAGATAAAGACGGGTAACGCGGCTTATATCTTTTGCTGTATGATATTGATTTTGAGAAAGTAATGGTAATAAAAATTCAGTATCAGTGTTAATAAGTTTGCGAATGACAGCTTCTAAACGTGCAGCCAAAACAAAGGGCAAGGCTCCAGAATCTTCGATAAGGAGGATTGCGTTTTTGATCTTATAAAAGGCAAGTATTTCGCGAGCTAATTCCTCAATCTGTTTACCATAAAGCACTTTTACTTTGCTTTCGATTTGCAAATCAATACCACCGGAATCGGTAAGTTCCAAAGTGACTGCACAATCAGACCTGACGGTTTTTCCTATATTTCCTGTTGTTACTATTTTACTCATCTATACTTAATATTGTAATCTACTAAAATTCAAGTTAATGGATGAAAGAATCTATGTCAAAATGCAGGCTCACTTTAAATTCGATCCTGAATCTCATTATACGGTAAAAATACGCATTTAGTTTTAAAGCTATTGTCATTTTGGAAGGACAAGCGTATTTAAAATGCAATCAGAACAAGACATCTGCAATATTTTACAACTGAAAACGAAGCTTTAATCAAATATTCCAAAGTGAACAGTAATTCAGCCAAGTTATCAACAAGTGTTTTAGCTTATAAAGCTATCTCATTTTGAGCTATCTTTGTGAAATAGCGATTGAATCATTCATCTAAACAAAATAAAGCTAATCAATGTAGAAAATCTAAATCTTATGAAAAATCTCATTTTCATCATATTTTTAATGCTTGCTATTTCTAATATTGAAGCGCAGGATTTCCAAATTAGTTTCGCGGGAACAGGATCGAGTACAACGGTTGATTCCGTATTTGTGGAAAATCTCACGCAGGGAACAGAGCTTTCTGTTGCCGGAAACGATATAGTAAACCTGGTTGTAACTGTTGGAGAATCAGAGTTTGATGTTAATAGTGATAGAACTTTACAAGTCTTTCCAAACCCGATGAATGGTTCATGCAGGCTTGATTTCGAAACGAAAATTGAAGGCAACGCATCATTAACGTTGTTCGAAATGACGGGAAAAATGATCCTTCAATCACAGAAACTTTTAACCGAAGGAATCCATTCTTTCAAACTAAGCGGAATCAGCAATGGAGTCTATTTTCTAAAAATCGCATCAGATACGTATTCATATTCGGCAAAACTCATTAGTTTGAACGCTGTCGCCGGAAAAGAGACGATCCAATATATTGGAACAACACTTTCCACAGAAAAACAGATGAAATTAAAAAATACCGATGTTTCGTTCGATATGGCATATACGCTGGATGATTATTTAAAGATTTCAGGAAAATCAGGAATCTATCGCACAGTAAAGATATTGAAACCTACGCAAAGTCAATTGGTTACATTTAATTTCGTTCCATGTACAGATGCTGATGATAACAACTATGCAAGTTTGCAAATTGGAGGTCAGATATGGATGGCGGAAAATCTGAATGTCGGTGTCCGTGTGAATGGAAATCAGCAGCAAACCAATAACGGAATCATCGAAAAGTATTCCTACGGCGATAATATTGATAATGGAAATATTTATGGTGGGCTATACAGTTGGGACGAAATGATGCAATACCAAACAACTGAAGGAGCAAAAGGAATTTGTCCAAATGGCTGGCATATTCCAACAAATCAGGAATGGACTACACTAACTAATCTGCTGGGAGGAGAAACTGAAGCCGGAGCTAAGATGAAAGAAACCACTTTGCTTCATTGGCTTTCACCCAACACAGGAGCAAATAACGAAAGTGGATTTTCTGCATTGCCGGGAGGTACACGTAACTCCAACGGAACCTTTCAGGATCTTGGTTATCAGGGAAAATTTTGGACATCTTCGCAAAATAATGCCACAAATGCAGTGGAAAAATATTTAGGTTATAATAATACCGAACTCTTTAGTGATATTATCGATAAAACAAATGGAAATACTTGTCGATGTATGCAGAACGATGCCGTTGAACTAACAAAACTGGCAGGCGAAACAACAAAAACATGGAAACTGCTTCGTGATGTCTCTACCGGAAACTATCCGCTTGAAGTTGGCCCTTATGATCGTTCTACTATTTGGTGGGCAATGGGTTATAACAATGATGAATTAGTAAACCGCCCATGTATGCTAAACGATGAGTGGACTTTCGGACGTGATGGTAGCATGGTTTTCGATGCCAAAGGCGATTATTGGGCCGAAGGAAGTGTTTTTGAACCAGCGAACATTTGTGCATCAACTGATAATATGGTTGGTCCGAATGGTGAAGATTTATCTGCCTGGGGAAATGGAAACCACACTTTTCATTTAACGACAGGTTCTGAGCCAAAACTAAAAGTGATTGGCAATGGTGCTTATTTGGGCCTTTGTAAAGTTGGAACTGATTATGAATTCCATGTTCCACAGGACTCCGTTACTTATGACATTGTTTCATTGTATGATGGCACAACAGACACATTAATTGTTGAATCTAACTACTATTTTGCTCAGGGTGATACACAATATGGCGGATATTGGCGCTTCGTTTTGGTTCATTATGATGATCCGAACGATGAGCCACCCATGCCGATGTATCTTCCAACGGCCAATTTCAATTATACAAAAGATGGATATACAGTTATATTTCAAAACACTTCATTATTTGCTACCAGCTACTTATGGTCCTTTGGTGATGGCGAAACATCAACCGAAACCAACCCGACACACAATTATACTACTGAGGGTTTTTATGAAGTAACGCTCACTGCAACCAACGAATTGGGCAATGATAGTATTTCGAAGAATGTTTTCTTTTTCTATACAGTACTAACCAATGAATTATTACAGGGGTCAGCCTGGAGAGTGGTTGTTGGCGGAATGACTGTATTTGTCGGCCCGGGTATGGGAAATGGCGATTGGTGGTCGGTTCCGTTGGAATTTTTAAATGGCGAAGGCACGGGAAACGATGATTGGTCTTGCATGCCTGATGATGAATTTACTTTTAGCGCAGCTGGAGTTTATACTTACGAAACAATGGGAAGCGCACGAAATGACGGGTATTTTGGTTATCCAAATGGCTGTTTTTCTGATGCTCAAATTGCGGAAAGTGGCAACGGTGCTGCATTCGGAAGTTCAGTACACTCATACGTTTTCACACCCGCTTCGGGGAATGAACGTCCAATCATTACACTGACAAACGGAGGTAATTTCGCGGCATTTATTGGTTTCTATAAAGGTTATTATGGCGGTGAAAATACTGATCAATTCTATATGCCAAATGGAGGCTATCCAACAAACAGATACGAAGTGATGGGTTACGCCAACACCGGAACCAAAGAGTATTTGTTTGTTTCTGTTGATATTTCGTGGGATCATAGTGGAACGGCTGCCTGGTCATATATTCTGGAACGATAATGTAATCTGTTCCGGAAGAGCCGGTTGCAATATTCGGTACGAATAGTAAACCTGCATTTAGTCTTTTGCATCGTAACAGGTTTTGGGTAATTGACCTTAAACAGATTTCGTATTCATTGAACTGTGTATTTGTCTAATTGTAATCAACTGTCATTCAATCTATTTTACACAGATTCCTATTTCAGTATGTTTCAAAATATTTATCCTTGAAAATCGTAAAACGAACGGTTTATCATTTCATTGTTGGTTAAAAATGTGTTATTAAACACGACTCAAAACAGTACAATGATTGTCCGTATGGGTTGAATTTGCCAATTATGTAAAAACTTAAACAGTTTGAGGCACAGAACTTTAATATAATTATTGCTTTATAAATTTCTTAACAAAAGTTCTATTGCCTGTTATTATTCGCATTGTATAAATACCGCAAGAAAATTTTGATAAGTCTATAGAGTTTTTAGCATTGAAGGTTTTTAAACTTTCAATAATTTGTCCATGTATATTGATAATTTCAACACTTGCATTTTGTAGAGATTCTATTGTAATCCAATCACTTGCTGGATTTGGATAAACCAAAAGTGATCTATTATCAGTAATATGGTCGATGTCTAAGGTAAATAAGGTATAATTAGCTTCATAGCGGTGGTCATTAACTGTATAAACACGCTTCATTTCAGAATAAAGATTCAGATAACCAACATTGGGACTCCAATGGTTGAGTTGCCAGTATTCATATTTACCACTTATTGAGTTATTGTACTCATCGTAAGTATTGGTTATATTGTCAAAATTTCTCCATTCATTGTTTTCCCATATTTCAACTAAAACTGAAAGCATGTTTCCGTTGGCATCGTACGAATAATTTCCTTTCCTATTATTCACCCAGGCATTGTTAATCCAATCCTCAATTAAATGAGTTAGTCTATTTCCGTCGGGGCTGTACGTAAATGTTATTTTATCGAGTTTCTCCCATCCGGTGTTGGTTAACCATATCTCCCATAATGCAGAAATTATATTTCCATTGCCATTGTAAGAATCAGTTAATCTCTCATCATTCACCCAGTTGTTGTTTATCCATCGTTCAACTAAATAAATAAGTGTGTTTCCATCCGCATCGTAAGTATAAGACCTTCTCCAATTGTTCTCCCATGCGTTATTTATCCACGATTCATTTAAATAAGTTATCCTGTTTCCGTTATTATCGTACGTATTGGTTGATTTGCCACTATTCACCCATTCGTTGTTGAGCCAATTTTCAATTAAATTAGTTAGCTGGTTATTGTTGTCATCGTAAGTATAAGTATTTCTATAATTATTCACCCATTCGTTGTTGAGCCAGCTTTCACCTAAGGTAGTTAAATTGTTTCCGTTGGCATCCCTTGTATAAAGTTCTCTTGTATCATATACCCATTCGTTGTTTGCCCATTTTTCATTTATGAATGTGAGCATATTTCCGTTGACATCGTAGGTGTACGTTTTTCTATAATTATTCAGCCATTGGTTATTTTGCCATTTTTCATAAACAAAAATCAAATTATTGCCTTGATTGTCAAATGTTTTCGAATATCTTTGACTTAATCCTATGGTATCATAAGTAGTGATGGTGTCCCAATTCCAAATTATTGACCCAGAATTAAATAGATGCGCGTTTTTTGTTGGTTCGGTAATATCTTTCCTTTTGAACCCGGAGTTTAGCCATGCTTCGGTTATATCTTCCTTGTTGCTGCTGGGAAATTTATCGCTAATTTCCTGCCCTTTAGCATTTACAAAAAATAACCAGCATATAAACGCTAAATGTAGGTAATGTACTTTTTTCATAACGACTTCTTTTTTTAAGAACTTAATAAATGAAACTTATCAACGAGTAACAAAAAGTTATTTTTTTTCAGCGATTGAATCCTTTTGTCAATTTAAAGTTAAAATGCAAGTTAATTATAAATGTTCTGTCCAGCTTATCGCCATTGAGTCGAACGTAAGACCAACAGAACAATTTCGTTTTCATCTTTACTGGATAAGAACCAAAATTAGACGAATTATGCGTTAAATCAAAGCCGCAACCAATTTTTTTACAAAATCGGATTTTGGTACCATCAGCGTCATAATATCATTAAAAATCTTTTCACTGATTTCTGCATTTACTGCGAGTTTGGAACATTGCATTCTAATTCCTTTTGACTAAATTTCCGGGTATTAATCCATCACTTAAAGCAAAGCCATTATCTTCTATTTGAATTCGACTATTCAAAAGGTAATAGGCAGGACTTCAGTTAAGTCTCCCATTGGTTTTTCAAGCAAGGAAAAGTTTTTAAAGTGAGAATCCCCATTAGAGAATAGATAATAAAAGACAAGTATTTTTAAAAGTATAGCTGCTTCTAATTTGTATGTTGATAAATGAGTGTGCATTAATTGAAATAGAGGTTCTAAAATTTGTTAATTCATTCATAACTCCGTAAATGAAATTCTTCATTTGATTTATGATGCTTTTTTTGGTGACAATAAAAAAACACCTACACGATCGAAAGTGTAAGTGTTTGATTTTAAAGTCTCCCCGCCAG
>CANNKD010000095.1 GCA_947505205.1 Bacteroidota bacterium
TCCCAATCGACACGATCCAGAATTTTCGGAATATCTTCAACGGGTTTCACGAAATCGTCCTGACAAACGATACTGACAGAGCGTGTTGCATAAAGTGATCTGATTTTGTTTGCAAGTGAAGTTTTTCCGGCTGTACTTACGCCTCCAATTCCGATTATCATGATTCAACCAGTCAGCGAGTTAATTCGATTTTGGAACAAATTGATACGCTCCCAAATCAGATATCGGTATGCGCGAGACACCATCCAAATCGGTCGGAAAATTATTCGAATATTCGGCCTTCCCTTTTGCAATGGCAGGCGACAAAGTATCCAGATGAAAATCGAAATGCTCATAATCTTTCATCAATGGATCCTGATTTTTAATGCAATTCACAAACCAAGGAAACTTAGCCAGGTTTCGTTTTGTCTTAACAATACAATTCTCAAAAAGATACGTAGAGTCGGCACCGGCAACGAAATCAGTTTCAATCTCTTCCTCGTTTGTGCCGTAGAGAATCGAATTTCCCATCACCAGATTAAATGGAACCGGAATAGGTGTGTTTAAACTATCCATGGCGAAATTATTCAACAATACTGCCGGCGTGGTTCGTGTTGAATATGGCCAGTTATTCACCAGAGTCGTGTGAATAAACCTGTAATCGCCGCCTGTGGTGAGCGCCATACCGTAATTACCACAATTTGCAATCACCACATTCGATGCATCGATGGCAAACAAACGCGAAAAGATTCCGATTCCGGTATGGTTTTCGATGATTGTATTGCTGATTTTCAAAGAATTCGCTGTTGGTTTTAAGAACGATTCGGCCTGAATACCGATAAAACCATTTCGAATGATTGCGTATTCAATTTCATGATCGAAACCCTGGCGTCCGTCCATCAACCAAATGCGATCCCATTGTCCGGGTACATCGCGGTAATCAGGTTCGAGTCGATCTCCCTGAAAAACCACCTGATTTTCTTTGGTTCCACGAACTTTCAAAACACCATCCGAGAAAGCCCATAAGCCCGATTTATCATGAAAATGAACTCGTGTTCCCTCTTCAATAATCAATTCGCCATACGAGTCAATGAGTGCGTAACCATAGACTACATAGGGTTTACCAGCCGTCCAATGCACTGTTTCCAGACTATCGGCCACAATTTTGAAATCTGGATAACCATTAATATGCGTATCAGCCAGAATATAAATCGCATCCTGACCCCAGGCCACAAGTTTTACTTTTTGTTCGTTCCCGTTTGTGTTGAAAACCAGATCATCCTCCACAACAAAAGGGTTATCCGTATTCTGTGGATCGATGGTAACTTTCACGAAAACAAACAAACTATCTTTTCCGGGAATCTCAATATCTGCAAACGAAACACCTGCCTGGCCATTGACATTCATTCTGAAAACGGATTCAGTTTTTCCGAGCAGACTGATCTTAGAAATGATTAATTTATCTTTATTGGTGTTGTAAATCATCAATTTACGTGATGAACTTCCCAGTGAAGTAAAGACAGTATCGAAGACAACAGAATCAGTTGAGAAACCCAATTTCAGGCTCGGATCGGCATTGATTACATCCTGCTTGCGGCACGAAAAGGACAGAAATACGGTAAAAATCACGAAAAAAATCAAAAAATTGAATATCCTGTTCATGTAGGGATTATTAGATAGAAAAGCGATGCAAAGATAATTAACTATGTGAATACGAAAAATGATGATGATTATTGTAATTTCGTCGCTGAATGTAAAAATACTGAGCCATGCATCGTCGTTTCTTTGCTTTGTTCTTCATGCTTTGTTTTGTTTTATGTTGTCCTGTTGTTTCATTTGCGCAAAAGGTAAATCAATCATCAAACCAGGGTAGCAGATGGGTTTTTGGTGGTGAATTTGGACTTGGTTTCTCAACATATGGCGCCAATATCAGCATTTCACCCATCATTGGCTATCGGATAACGCCCAAATGGGAAGCCGGAACGAGGCTGACCTACAATTATTTTAGCTATCAGGATTTCGGAACCAAGGTTTCGACAAACAATTTTGGGGGTGGATTATACACCGTTTACGAAATTTACCAGGGAATATTCGCGCAATTTGAGAACGAAATTCTGAGTTATGACAAGGTTTACTACAACCCTGTTTATCCCGATCAACTGATACACGACCGAATCATCATTCACAGCATTTTCATTGGGGGCGGTTACAGACAGCATTTTTCTGAAAACGGTTTTATGAGCCTGACCGTTTTATACAATCTGAACGAATCGCTCGATACGCCTTATGCCAATCCATTATTCAGGATTGGTTTTGGATTTGGGCTTTGATGATTTTGGTTCTATGACTCATTGAATTGAATTGGTTTATATTGACGCCAACTGCTAACCCAATACATCTGTCAGAAACAAGCTTTATTTTATTCCAAACATTTTCTGAGGATTCTGACGACAGTCGAAAACATTAACGATATCAATGCGATTTTTAGATGTATTAATCCAATAAATGATTTTGTAATTTTTAAACACTAAATATCTAAAGCATTGCGGTCTATCAGACAATAGGTCTTCTATTTGTCCTATGTTTGGGTTCTTATTTAACGAAATCGTTTTATCAATAATTCCATCTACCAATTTTTGGGCAACTTCAAAACTAGCCTCAGTCTCATAGTAATTGTAAATGTCCGTCAATTTATTCTCAGCAAATGTGGTCCAATAAACGATCAAACTCATTTCTTAAATTTTAATTTTAAGTCGGTGGCTTTCATGACATTATCATTCTCTGAATCTTCGAGTGCTTTATCAATTTCATTGTTAAATTGATCTAAGTCCATGGGCCTATTAGATTTGGCAAATAATTCTGATTTTTGAATCTTCAACATTTTCTCCAAACCGCTTATAATTTCCTCATTCTGAACTCGGAGGAACTCTTGAATAAATGATATTTTTCTAGTCTGCAAGTCCATTGTATTTGATTTTATTCAAAAGTACTACATTTTTAAATTTCAGATTTAATTGAGCTTAAAGTTTTTTTTTAATTCTGAATAGAATCCAATTTACATGATAAATTTTAGGTTGAAACAGATTTTCCTGACTAATTTTAAAATGTATTGATTAACTGCTGATTAACTTCTACACAGTATTATAATTTCTATGATAAGCATCGCTTCAAATTGAGGTATAAATCGGCACCATCAATTATTTTAAACATCCCAAACCCAATCCAATTCCCACAATAAAGTGCAGGGCACGGATTTCGTTCAACCGGGACTTCATGCTGGGTTCCCGAAGTTCGGGACAGGCAGTGCCGACCACATGAAGTCCTAATTATTAGTGGCAGTATTATTTTTTCGTCCTCATTTTTTCTAAAAGCAGTAAGTTGTACTTTTTAGCGTATTCATAAGCTACACTTTGTAAAGGCGGGTCGTCTGGATTTATAGAATCGCTTGTCCCTTCGATAACTTTGAAGCCATGTTTTTTAATGTAGCTCTCATACTTTGGGTCAAGTCCTATAAAAGCTTTTGTTCCGTCTTTGTTTGTCTCGTAACCACCTTCTAGTCCTGGGTATAAATACGAATTACCGCTTATTCCAACTATTCTATAGTCATTATGTAACAATGCAATTTCTACTTCTTTTTCAATGTTAGCGTTTTTAATGTTCTCATATTGTGTCTTAAAGTCAAACTTAACTATTGTGTCACGATACAAATTTGTTTCACTACTGTCAGTGTATGGCTTGTAAATGAAAACGACTTTAGGAATTGTTTGCACATTAAGTGTGCCTTTTGAACCGATAATTGTTTCGTCAACCTGTTTTTGTTGATTGTTACAACTTAAAAGTCCGAGTGTAATTGTCAGTATGTAAATCAGCTGTTTCATTGGGTTCTAATATTGCCACTAACGGTTGGCAGCTATGCCCAGTAGCCGTTTTGCGGGCTTCGTAATAGTCCAAAGGTACAATGTTTCTGCGGGGTATAATTCTTCAATTTGCTCTTTCATAGGCTATTGGGCATAGGTGCTGTTAACGGTTGTTATTCTATTCTCCATAATTTATATAATAGTTCTCCGTTTTCCACAATACCACATTGTTGATATGTGCTATCAAAATCGATACAATTTAATTTGTAAAGTTCTAGTGTGTCCATGTTAAATTTAAAGCCATAATATTCAAGGTCTTTCCATTCAATACTCTTTTCTGATTTTACCAATATTAATTGGTCAACTTGCATTCCTTGATCATAGTAATCAATTTCAGGTTTATAATAAAAAAAACCTTCCAGGCCTTCAATCTGTCCATTATTTTTAAATTCTACTTTTTTACCATCAAGGGTTATATATATTCCTTTAAAAAGTAATTCTTCCAGTACTAATAATTCATTTTTTAATCCATTATGAAAAAAGTCTTTCACTTTAATCGGGTCAATTTTTATTAAAATAGTTTCTCCAATTTTTATCTTTGTTGATGAAATCACTTTGATATTGTATTCAAATTTGGTATTGTGATTATTGAAATTTTCCCATATTTCATAATCACTAAGATTCTTTACTATTGCATAATTTTCAAAATCATCATGGAAATCATACATTATTGTCGTCTTTTCACTGATACTTTCTGGTATAACAAGAAGTAGACTGTTATCTTGGGCTTTCTTAGGAGATTTGAACTCTTTAAGGCTATTGTAATAATTTTCGCTAAGCCAAATTCCAGCGATTGAGATTTTTTCATTTATGTCTATTTGTTCATCCGAAGTTGCTTCAATATTATAGTGTTGTCTGTAAACAGGTGAACAAGAAAACCAAAGTACAATAGTCAAAAAGATCAGTATTATTCGAATCTTCATATAATAACCGTTAACGAATCGCTAATCGCCATAGTGGTGGATATTTCGTAGTTACATTGATACGCTGCAAGTCAATAAACCATGCAATAAAACAATCAAAATCAATGCTTTTGCTTCGTTTATCCATAAAATGTGCAGCTTTGTTCATGATCATTGTTTGCTGGTGACTGAGCGTAGTCCCCGCCTGACGTTCTGGCTGGGAAGTACTGTTTGTTATGTTGTTACAGCCCTCCAAATGTAATTCTTTATTTCAGAAATCCAAATTATCTAACGGACTTTTTATTTGATCGAATCCTTTTGTTGTAATATGCGTGTAAATTTCGGTGTCAATAACAATGGACAATTGATAATGGATAATGGACAACGAACCAGTATCTAGCATCGAGACACCATTTGTTGCCATCGAGTCAGCAGTTGTTGGCATCGAGACACCAGAAGATGTTGCCATCCACTACCAGCATCCAGAAACCAGCATGTATTAAAAAATCCCGTGAACCAATGGCTCACGGGATTTATATAATCAAAATTAGTAATTAGCTTTTTCGCTTATGGAAGCGGAACCACGTAGATATTCGCTTCGTTGCGATAGCCGGTATTATTCATATACCAGTCGGTGTAATCAACACCCGATGATTGTGCCCAGTCGGCAAACTTCAGATGTGTAACAAGTATATCAACCAACTCTTTCGGATAGGCGAAACTTACCGGGATCTCAACAGCCCATGGTAATCCGCTTGTCGAACGATAATACGTTCCTGTGGCAGGCACTGATGCATCGCTCCATGTTCCAAAGAAATCCGGATTAACAAGATCTGTTGGTGCCTGATCTTTCAAATGCACTTCGCGTCCTCTTTCCTGATCAACAAAGATGAACGGATTGAAAGGTGGCTGACCAATAGATGCCTGTGGTGTTGAGAAGTGAATGGTAACCGTGTTGACGGTTGTTTGAATGTATTTGCCATCGGGAATTGTATTTGCCATGCCGCCATCCATGATTGGATTGACTGCATCAAAAGGAATGACAACAGTTTTGTCGGCGTGTCCAAGCTCAAATCCTTTTGGATCCATCAGCGAGGCATTGCCTAATCTCACGCAACCGGTCACACTCTCAACTGAAGATGATAGAGCATTGAACGATATTCCAAATCCATTGTTCATCGAAGCACCATCGGCCATTATCTGGAATTTAGCAATCACATCAACCGTTTCATTTTGTCCGTTGGTTACTATTTTGTAGTTGAAATTAACCACGAAATCATTAAAATCATAGTCACCATAACCCGGCCACAAATCTTCGAATGCCAAACTACCAAAGTCAGCTTCATTCGGATAAAATGAATTAAATGCGCGATCAGGATCGTTTGGATACTGATCGATACTATCAGGAATTCCATCACCATCGGTATCATTTCCACCTCCGGCTGCCACAGTAATTATCAAAGTTTTCTCATCCATACCGGCAATATTCGTTGCAGTAAGAATAACATGGTAAGTACCTGCAATCAAAGGAATGCCACTGATAATATCACCACTCAAAGTCAATCCTGAAGGCAGATTACTTGCTGCTAAATCCATAGGCTGCGAGCCATCGGCAGTGATTGTATAGCTATACGGAACATTTTTCACCGCATTAGAAGTCAATGAACTTGTAATAACAGGAGGCTGAACGCCTTGATTGATCGTTATCACCAATGTTTTGATATCACTGCCATAGGTATTGGTTGCAGTGAGCAATACATCAAAAACACCATAAAATGTAGGCGTACCATTGATCGTACGCGTTTGAGGATCAAACTCCAAACCCTGAGGTACATTCGACATTTCATATGTAATGTCAGGTGTTCCCGTTGCTGTAAAGTTGTAGGTATTAAACTGAACTCCGGTTGTTCCTTCAGCAGTTAATGCGCTCGTAATTGTTGGAGGTGTTCCAACGGTCAGAACCAGGGTTTCATTAGCTGTTCCAGCGGCGTTTGTGGCAAATAAATTGATATTATAGGTTCCTGCCGAAGTTGGGCTACCACTTATCAATTGTGTTGTAGGATCAAATGTCAATCCGGCAGGCAAATTAGTCATATTATACGTGATTGGGCCCAATCCGGTAGCAGTTAATGTATAGTTATACGATTGGTTCACTGTTGCCTGACCTGTCAAAACACTTGTAATAACCGGTGGTGCAGGTGGTTCAGCAATGATAATAACCAGCGTTTTGGTATCTGCTCCCATGAAATTTGTTGCAGTCAGTGTAACATTATATTCACCAACAGTTGCAACGGTTCCGCTAATAACATGCGTAGTAGCATTATAAGTTAATCCTGCAGGCAAACCGGTTGCATTATATGTAATGGTTTCGGTTCCTGAAGCTGTAATAGTATAAGGAGGAATAGCTTGATTTCTTAAACCACCGATTTGCAATGAGCTGGTGATGGTAGGTGCTGTATTTGCAGCACAGTTTGGTGCCGTTAATGTGTATGCATGAAGGGTTACATGTGGTCCTTTGGTTCCGCCGTAAGGATTGGGATTATGACCATTTTTTATCCACAAATCTAAATAACCGCTCATATTTGAACCGCCTGAAGTTTGACTATCGCTGGTAGCGGTTATTTGAGATCCTTGTGTGGCAGGACCTTCAACATTTCCTTCAATTTTAAAACTACCACAATCTATCAAACTACCTAAACCCAAAATAGTCTTTTTGCCCGATGATCCTGGAAATTCTGCCAGACCTGCAACACTCATATAACCATTATTAGTAAATGAGCCCGATTGTTTAAAGCCAGCGCCATTATCATCCTCAGGTGATTTGGAAGAGCTTGAATTTGTGATATAGAACTGACAGTTGTTAATCACCGAACCAGCTGAAACAATTTCGAAATCCTGATTCGATGTAAAAGTACCATCATTAATGGTTGTAAGTGTTGTGCTTTGAACGATAATCTTTACCGATGAGTTAACTTCTCCATAATTGTGGATAGAACCTTCAATCTGACATGTTCCGCTTCCCGAAATATTCAGTGTACCGTAGTTATCAACAATATGATACAATTTATCCTTTGGGAAAAGGGCACTTCCACTTGGCGAAATGATGATAGAACCACCCTGATTGTCACCGTACATTTGCTGAATCGTTGCTGTTCCGCAGATATTTAACGTTCCACCCGGATGAAGCTTAAACTTTTTAATGGTCGCATTGCGTCCTTCTGCGACACAATATGTTTGGCCGGAGTTAATCTCCAGATCGCTATTGAAATTGTTAGGCAGGCTGTTTGCTCCCTCGCAGTCACACCAGGTATTTACCGATTCCTCAGATTTAGCAGTTGTAAAATCGAAACTGATTTTATTGTTCGTCACTGGAACTGCTATGAACTCATTAACTCCTGAAGAAGATAATTTGCCAACATACACTTCTGTTAAGCGAGAGGCAATACGCTGTGGTAAAACAAACTCTCCGTTTTGATCCAGAGAACCTGTCGAAATAAGCTTTCCTCCTTTTGAAGGATTGCCATCATAAATTTGAATGATTTCAACACCGGAAGCTTTGTTGATTCCGACTTTGATAGAAGTTTCAACATTTGAGAAAGTTTCAAATTTAAAGGAGGGATCCACCTTTAGTTCAACGAAACTTGAAGGCGTTTGAGTCGTCGGGTTGTCGTTGTTCTTGCAACCCGCGAGGTAAAAAACCATTGCAATTGCGATTGTGATTTGCAAAGTAAAACGTTTCATAAATTCTTTATTTATTAAGTTAACACTAATTTTGATACCACATCCTTGTCAATAAACGTTCCAAACAAAACAAACTACTCATTTGCTGATATTTAGATAATATTATTTTGTTAGAAATCCAAAGCATCGATTCATTTATGCTAATCGAATCTGTTTTATTCAATTTCTTAACCTGAATTACCCCAAGATGTTAATAGGATTGAAGCTACAATAAGCTGATAATCAGATTTTCAATGAATTAATATTTCACCGAACCTTCGTAATTCCCAAATGGAACAGTTATTCCCAATACGGGAAAAGCAACGAAGCCATCCATATTAGGAGAAATTGGAATGGCAAGCATATAGTCAATACCGACTTTCCTAACGAAACTACGTCCACCGAAAGAAAGGATACCAACCGATTCTGAACCAAGATTGATATAGTAATTTTCGGTTAAAAGATAACCCTTCGGACCAATTCTGGTCATCCCACTCAGGGTAATAATCGGTTTATCCGACCAGCTCCCTCCGGCATAACCCCAACCTAATCCCAGATTTAAATTATGATCTCTGCTACCAACGGTTGCCACCCCATACAAAATACCAAATCCGGCATTGGATTCTCCGGCAACAACTCCAGCAATAACTCCAATTCCCAGGTTAAATTTATCCTTCACAATTGGAAAGGAGAATTTTGGTATAACCCAGATGGGCGTAGATGACCCTGCAAAAAGAAACAAGGGAACTGTGCCTGCACCAATCGAGAAATAATCAGTAACCCCAACACTTACCTGATTATACAACACCCAGATATTCTGATAATAGCCCTCTCCTTTTTTCAATCCATAGCCATTGGGCGACCAGAAATAACGCGATGATTGTGGGTTATCGAACCAAAGTGAACCTTCTACCATCCGACTCGCATTGACAACGGTTCTGGTTTTGATGAATCCAATCGGAATGTCAAGTTGTCCAAGCTCGTTGGTGTATAGTACCAAATGAGCTTTATCCTCACTTATGATACGGCCAATAAATTCATTTCCATCTTTGGTTTCAATTTTAACCATAATGGAGTCGTTGGTTGCCTGACTATGTACCTGATTGAGGTTTATAATCATAAAAAGCAACATTACAGTGCATTTAATTAATATTTTCATAGCATTTGGTTTAAATATGTTATCGTAATCTTTATTTCTTCTTCCTTGACAATGTAAAGATAGCAAAACTTCATCCAAAACTTTTAAATTTTGATAACTATGATTGCAACTTGCTTTCAGCCAAAAAAAATGCCGGTGAAATGAGTTGCTGATAAAAAAAATCAAATTGTGATTAGCAGCAAATAATGAATTTAAAAAAAAGTAACTACTTACTATTCCTCAACTTTTCGCAGATTATCATCGGGCAGACGGTCAACCATATAATTATATGGATCAATGCCTGCCTGATAGGGTTTTTCAGTTGTAAGAAAGGTAAATGTATTATCCTTTTCAGTTATCTTTAAACGTTTATAAACCAATACTTTGCCTAGATTTATTTTATCGGTAGGTTCGGCAAATACTCCGACATCAATATAATCAGCTACCGATATCGGCGTTTCCTTACCCAGTGTATCAGCTCTGAATTTTTCAGAACTTGTAATCAATGTAATCTCGTACTCTTCTCCTATTTTCCGTGATTCAGCTTTCAATGTACGGTTCGAGAATAAAGTGATGTTTTCGAACAAGTCGCCGATCAGGTATTGCAGACTATCAGGTGTTACCTTTTGAAAAGCACGTACTGCCGAATAGGATGTGGCATAAGGCGGCTGTTTATAGCCAAAATCATCAATCAGTGTTCGCAGAGCGACATTTACCTTATCCTCTCCAATCATTTCTTTCAGGTAATACATCACCACGCTGCCTTTTTGATAATGAATATATCCCTGACTTTCAGTTCGCATAAGCGGTCGCTCGGCCTCTTGCTCGGTGCTGCGTCCTTTCAGATAGCCATCCATTTCATATTCTAGGAATTTCTTCATTTTATCTTTGCCATATTCTTTTTCCATCACCATGAGAGCTGAATATTGTGAAAAACTTTCGCTCAGCATTTCGCTGCCCTGCATTCCTGCACCACAAACCTGATGCGCCCAGTACTGGTGCGCCATTTCGTGTGCTACAACGTAAAAAACCAGATCGATATCGTCTTTGGTAACATCGCGCAGATCGACAATAAATCCAATCCCTTCGCTGTATGGAATGGTTCCGGGAAACGATTGCGCAAAGCTTGCATAGCGTGGAAACTCAATGATACGACATTGATTATGGTAATAAGGGCCAAAATTTGCAGTATAATAATCAAGTGATTTCTCCAGACTCTTGAAAATATCCGGTACATTGTATGCATGCTCCTTCATATAGTAAACCTCGAGGTCGATGTCGTGCCACTTTTTACGCTCCACGACATATTCAGCCGAAATAAACGAGTAAAAATTGAGTGATTTCTGATCGAGACGGTAGTTGAAGTATTTCCTACCTCCAGCCTCCCATGTTTTGACCAGGCTGCCGGGTGCAACGGCTATTTGGTCGGGCGAAGTGCTGATAACCGTATTTACTTCCACCCAGTCGGCATCAGTATTTATATATGTATTGGCACGTGCAACCATATTGTTTTCAACCAAAGCCGGCATGCGTTTGCGAGGTACAAGTTTCAGTTTAACACGTTTGTTCTTATCGCTTATTTCCACACCATTGTTATAGCCGATGGAAGGCATGATATCGGTGTTATTGAAAAATGTGCCATTTTGCGTAAGTTGCGTAAAAGTGACCTCATTTTCAAAACCCCTTGTAAAACGTTTTAAATCGACTTTGATCAATAATGAATCATTTGGAAGCAGAGGTTTATTGAGACTATATATCCTATATCTGAGACGGTTATCACAAAGTTTGAGTTCACTACCTTCGATTATCAATTTTACACTGTCGCTTAGTTGAGGCATCGTAAAATGTATTTCATCAATAGGTTTATCTGAAATATTCTTTACCCAGGCATCTACTTTTGCTGTTATACTTCGCTCTTGAGGCATTATTTCAATATCAAAGTCGAGTTTGTAAAATCTGGGTTGGACAAGGTTTTCGTAATTTTTGAATGTCTTTTCGTAGTCAACTTGTTTGTTTTCAGATTCTTCTGTCGAATCGTAAGAATTCAAAACTTTGGTATTGTGATACACGAAACTTCCGCAAACAATAAATAAACCAAGCAGGATCGCAACCGTAATCTTGTTTTTTGAAAGCGATATGCCGGAATTTTTTAAACGATGAATAAAATTGTATTCCTTTCCTCTCAGATAAAAAGTAAAAGTGAGCATTGCAACACCAATGCTTGCCAAAACCCAATACGAATTGAACCATACAAGAGACTTCACGAAAGGTCCAAAACCATTCATATCTGAATAGGTTACAGAAGGTGTACCACCAAACTTGAGCATATTGCTGTTTATTTCGAAAATATTCCAGATAAACTGGTTTGCTATCACAAAAGCAATAAAGGCGAAATAGGCTATATAACGGTTGTTGATCAGGTAGTGAAAAAATAGCGCGATCACGATCAAATAAGCAAACGACAGCATATCCAGAATCAGCAATGACTTTACATAAACATCAATCTGGTAGCGGTGATAACCAGACAGTGTTTGCGCTATTATCCCGCCAAACATCGCCAGTATCAGCACAAATGCCGTGGCAGCAAGCATTGCAATGAACTTTGAGCTAAATAAAAATCCCGACTTCATCGGTGTTGAATCCTGAATTTCATCAATTTTTGCATCACGTTCCTTCCAGATCAATACACCCGAATAAAAAGTGATGATACCAATAATAAATAAGTAGTAACTTCCTCTTATACTATCGATTACATCATATGTAACAGGGTACTGATCAACACCATACCGACCTGTAAAACTTGTCAGGCTCCCTGTAAGATTCAGCAAACCAAGAATGGTGATAATAATGAAAGTTGGATTTTTTATTATAGACTTTGTCTCGAA
>CANNKD010000096.1 GCA_947505205.1 Bacteroidota bacterium
CTGCAGACGCATATTATGCCCGCCAGATTGATAAGGAATCTGATACTTTTAATATCGGTTTTACCACAAATAAAATGCTTGCCGGAATAATTCTGAGCGATTCAATGCTCGGCGAATTCAGTTTTTCGGGGAGTGCAGCTGGCTCAGGACTTACCAAAGGTAAGCGATCCGGAACCGCAACATTAACAATTCAGGAGGCACAATACAACCATTATTCTTACAATAATATCCATATCAAAAGCTGGTTGAATGGAAATTTAATTTCTGCCATTGCAAGCTCTGCTGATACGAATCTGAATTTCAGACTAATAGCGGATGCTGACTTGAACGATGTGGACCAAAAATATACGACAAGGCTTGATTTAACTAAATTAGACCTGAAATCATTGCATTTTACCGAAGAAAAAATTGCAGTTTCGACAAATATGGTCGCTTCGCTTCATTATGCCGGATTAGACAATGCCGAAATTGATCTTGAATTCACCAATTCTTCCATACAGAAAGATGAAAAATATATTCCTGTTAAAGAAATGAAAATCAATGTATTATCTGTTCAGGATACTACAAAAATTGAATTGATTTCTGATTTTGCAGATGGAATTTTACAAGGGAATATGAATATTGAAAATATTCAGAAAACGCTGAATTCAGCCTATAACAGATATATTGGGATTGCTGACACAAGTCAATTACAGCCTGATAATCAGCTTGATTTACATGTTGATATACATATTCCGCAAAGCATGATCGATAGCGCACTTCCCGAACTCGACTCGCTGAGAATTGGAAAACTGGAAGGAAATTATAAAAGTAGTGACAACGAGTTTCAATTTGATTTACAAATGCCCAAAGCCATTTATTCGGACTTGCAAATCGATTCTCTTGGATTGGCAATATGGGGTAAAAATGAAACTTTGTCAATGGATCTTCAACTTAAAGGGTTGATATATAATAAAATGCGTATCGAAAATTTCAGAGTGCAGGAACAACTAAACCGTAATAAAATTTCGTCGGTAATCAGTATCCTCGATTCATCGGATAAACCAAGTTATTTCATTTCGAACGAAATCGCATCGAAGAACAATCAGTTGATTATCAGATTTCTGCCAAACGGATTGATGCTTGATGGCACATCCTGGCATGTTCCTGAAGAAAATATTTTCGAAATCAAAAAAGGTGTCGTTTCTTCCCGAGAATTTATATTCTCAAACAAAGATCAGTCGATTGGATTCATTGCTGGTGAAAACAACGTCCAGCTGTCTTTCTCAAATTTCGCACTTCAGAATATGATCAATATTGCAAGATTTGATGGATTAAAAGAACTCATCAATGGAAATATTAATGGTGAAATATTTTTTCCATTCCCTGGAAATCAAGGTTTTGTCGATGCAGATCTGAAAATTGACAGTTTGTATTTCAGAAATCTGTTTGCCGGAAATTTACTATTCAATATCAAAACCACCATGGATAAAATGGATGTGAACGCACATCTTTTGAACGATGAAAATAAATTAAGCATCACAGGTTCAATAGATCACTTATCCTCAATTCCCAATTTTGACCTGAATCTTTTGCTGGATTTCAACAACTTAAGCCGTATTCAGAAATTTTCATTTGAAACATTATCTCAGTTAAAGGGGAAAATTGATGGTGCATTATCCATAAAAGGGACGATACAAAATCCTGACTTAAATGGTATGATTCGGTTTGAAGAAACAAATTTTAAAATCAATAGTTTGAATTTTCAGGCCATTATTAGCGATGATAAAATCTTGATCGGCAATCATGGGCTGCATTTTGATGATTTTATAATCGCAGATACATTTAACAAGAAGCTCACGGTTAACGGGGATATTTTTACCAATAATTTTACAAATCCAGGTTTTGATTTGCATCTTGATACAAAGGATTTTCAACCCATGAATAGCACTTCGGCTGATAATCCTAAATTTTATGGTAAATTGTCACTGGCAACAGATGTCTGGCTGAAGGGAGATCTAAAAAATCCTGATGTTGAGGCACAGGTTGAAATTGACAGTGCCACCAATCTTATTTATGTTTTACCCGGAAGCGAAATTAAAATTGTATCTCCAGAAGGAATTGTCCGTTTTCTGGAGCCCGGACAACGTTACGATTCAATTTATACGCTTAAAGTTGAAAAATCTCTGGCTGACTCAATCATGTCGCGCATTTCGGGAATAAATTTGGCTGTGGATCTCGAAATTGATCAGAATGCCAAATTTACTGTCGATATTGATCCTAATTCGGGTGATTATCTGACTGTTGGAGGGAATGCAAAAATGCGTATCGCTGTTGATAAATCAGGAAAACAATCAATCAATGGTATTTATGAGGTAAAATCCGGACTTTACGAATTATCGTTTTACAACCTCGTGAAAAAAACCTTTGTCATTTCGCCGGGCAGTACCATTTCCTGGACTGGTAATCCGAAGGACGCGGATGTGAACATAAAAGCCAAATACACTGTTACCACACCTTCTACGGCATTGATGACTGTTGAAGCGATTACAATGAGCGAATCGGAAAAGAATATGTTTAAACAACGGCTTCCGTATGAGGTAAATCTAAATATTCTCGGTTTTTTAAGCGAGCCTATTATCAGTTTCAGCATTACTTTGCCTGATAAATATCTCAACGCCAATCCAATGATTGCAAGTAGATTGACTGTGTTAAATAGCGAAGACCATGTCGATCAACTTAACAAACAGGTATTCGCGCTGCTTGTGACAGGTAGCTTTATTCCGGATAATACTTCGTCAACCGGTGGTAGCTCGGCTAGTAACGTGGCCACAACAGCAGCCCGAAATGGTGTAAACGATATTCTGGCCGGACAAATGAATAATGTTTCGAATAAATATATCAGAAATGTAGATGTAAATTTTGGGTTAACAACCTTCGATACTGAAGCAACCAGCTCGAGCAATCCAACAACGGAGTTGGACGTGAAAGTTTCAAAAAAAATGTTTGACGAACGCTTTACTGTCGAGGCACAGAGTTCAATTGATATGAGTGGAAACAAAAAAACAAGTACTACCACTTCCGATCATAATTCAGGAGAGTTTGCTGTGATATACAAATTAGACAGAAAAGGTGAATATAAAATGAAAGTGTATTCTCAGACAGCCTATGATTTATTCGATGGAGATATCGTTGCCAGTGGTATTGCGGTTATTTTTCAGAAGCAGTTCGATAGTCTAAAAAGAAAGAAAAAAACAGAAGTTAATTCAGAAATGATTGATAAACAGAATGATAAAAGATAATAAGGTCTATAAATGCTTGATGGCTATATCAATATTTATAGCACTTTTATCCGGTTGCACCGGTTTGAAAAGTGTTAGCGATGGCAGTCATTTATATACCGGACACGATCTGAAGATTGACACTTCAAGCAATATTTCACATTTTTTTGATACACGCAAAGAACTTAATGGCCTTTTCACTAAAAAACCAAATAAGAAATTTCTATGGATGCGCCCTTTTGTTTGCCTTGATAACTGGATCAAGGAACCCAAAAAGAATAAGGGATTCAAGCACTGGTTAAAATATAAAGTAGCCGAATCGCCAGTTTTACTCGAAACCATTAACCTGAATGAAATAAATGCCGCCATTGAAAACCGTCTGCAAAACAATGGTAACTTTAGTGTGAATTCGACTTTTGAAATCATAAAAAAGCGAAAGACAGCTTCGGTGCAGTTTCATATTTCACCCGGAGAACCCTACCAACTGAAAACAGTTCATTTTCCTTTGGCAACAGAAGGTGTTAGTGCTGCTATTAACCAATCGCAGTCAAATTCAATGTTAAAATTAGGCAATATTTATAATCTGAAGGACTTCGAAAAAGAAAGAAATCGGATAAACCAGACTTTGCTAAACAAAGGATATTTTTATTTCAGGGCTGATTATTTACTTTATACTGCTGATACAGCGATTGGAAACCGCAACATCAATATCTGGCTAAATATAAAACCTGAAATACCTGTCGAGGCTTCAACGGCATTCAGGTTTAAAAATATTTATGTTTTTGATGATTTTACTGAAGGAAATTATCACCCCGATACGGTGAAAATTGACAATTACTTTTATGTATCGGAGAAACATAAATTCAAGCCTCAGACCATTCTCAACGAAGTTTTCTTTGAAAAAGACAGTCTTTATTCCCGCGCCAGTCATTACGCAACACTTCAACGCCTCATGAGTCTTGGGGTGTATAAATCTACTTCCGCGAATTTTATTACCAGCGACACGATACAAGGTCTGATGGATGTAAATCTGCATTTATCACCCATGAGCAAAATTTCGCTGAGTGCTGAAATGAACGCCGCCTTAAAATCGAATAATTTTGCCGGTCCAGGCTTCGATCTGAACTACAAAAACCGCAATATTTTTGGCGGAGCCGAGCTCCTTTCAATAACGCTAGGTGGATATTTCGACTGGCAATACAGTGGATCTACCAAGGGCAATGCGGCTTATCAGTTATCGCTTGATGCCGCACTCACGCTTCCAAAGTTTGTTCCATTTAATTTAAAAAAAGGAACCATTCGATCCATCGCGCCTAAAACGGTTTATAGCATCGGTGGAGGTATTTATACGCGCATCGGACTTTACGAATTGCTATCCTTCAACACTTCTTTGGGCTACCATTGGAAAGCAAATGAACGTATTTCCTTTCAGCTGAATCCAATTGACATCAGTTATACAAATCTGGCCAAATCATCGGCAGAGTTCGATCAGTTCCTGCAGGATAACCCTTCTGTAAAGAAAAGTTTTGAGGAACAGTTTATTACCGGACTCAGTTTTAAATTCATAAACAGGCGCATAAACCTTGGAAATAGCAAGCATTTTTTATACCTCAGCGAAAATATTGATCTGGCTGGTAACCTTACAAGTCTGATCTCAACAGCCATTAACGGAACACGACCAACACCCGAAGATCAGCATCAGCTTTTGGGCATGCCTTATTCGCAGTTTTTCATGATTAGGAACGAAATACGGTATTTTTACAAGCCAAGTACGCAAAGCCAGATCGCCTGGCGATTGATTGCCGGGCTTGGGATACCTTATGGAAACTCTTCAACCATTCCTTATATAAAGCAATATTATGTGGGTGGAGCCAACAATATCAGGGCATTTATCACAAAATCAATTGGCCCTGGTACCTATGCCCCTGCTGAAAGTGAGAGTGATTTAAATGTCGATCAAACAGGTGATATCACTGCAGAATCGAGTCTTGAATATCGGTTTGGGATTTACAAAAGTTTCAAAGGCGCTTTGTTTGTCGATGCAGGAAATATATGGCTTTTGAATGAAGATCTGCAAAGACCAGGCAGTCAATTTAATATGAATACTTTTTACAAACAATTGGCTGTCGGTGCAGGATATGGAATCCGTTTCGATTTCGATTTCATATTGCTCCGATTCGACCTTGCAATTCCTTTACGAAAACCCTATTTACCTGAAGGACACGAATGGGTAGTTGAAGATATTGCGATGGGAAGCAAATCGTGGCGGCGCGATAATATTCTTTGGAATATCGCCATCGGCTATCCATTTTAGTTGTGTCAAATGGTACCAGCGCAGTTTCTCATTTCCAAATGCTATTTCAAATAGTTTTATAACCATCTGAAGGGGATAAACCTTGGAAACTTCTTTTGATAGGCCGAATATTCAGGATATTTGTTTTTACTTATTTCCTCACTGAAAGTTGAGCTTCCCTGAAAAAGCAGAATCAGAAGCAGGCATCCTGCAATGCTCCAGTTAAACCATTGTCCGCTGGCTGTTATGCTGAAAAGGTAAAAACAAATCCAGATTGCCTGTTCGGCGTAATAATTTGGATGACGACTGAAAGCCCACAGACCTTTATCCAGGAATCCCTTTTTGTAGTCACCACTAAGTTCTTGTCCTGCATCGATGATTTCCCGTTTCTTGGTTTGAAATCGCAACTGTTGCATATCAGCAACTGTTTCATAACCAATATAAAAGAGCATCAAAAAGGAAATAGAATAATCAAAAATATTACAGGGTACAGCATTGTTTTGTAAGGCTACAATGGAAGGAAGTGTGAAAAGTAAAATGAGCAAATTTTGGTATCCGGAGATAAAAAACAAATTGAAAAGTGTCCATTTCCAGCGTGGTTTAAATTCGGGTTTCTGCCGTAAAACCTGCCAGCGATAATCTTCTTCACCTGCCCAGAAACGCCAATGGTAAGCACCTTTCATCCCGAAATTTATCGTCAGTCTGATTCCCCAGATTGTGACCAGCACACTCATTAGAACTAATCGTGGCGCGTAATCACCAAAATCAGCAACAAGCCATGTGTAAACTATTGGCAGTATGCTCCAAAGTTTATCAACCTGACTATTATTATTCGTTATTTCTCCTATAATAAAACAATAGGTGATAACAAATGCATCGAGGATGAAAAGTGATTTTAATACATGCAACTCAGTTGGTCCAAGTGCGGTACCGAAAAAGTGGCTGAATAATGGAACAACCAAAAGGGTGATTAACAACAGGATGGCAGTCGAAATGATTTTCATGTTTTATTCGTTCACGAATTTTGATAATGCGTGTTGGTTTGAACTTTTTAGTAAGATGTATTTGATGATGTTGATCGTTTTAAAGCGTCCGAATATTCAATTTTTATTGCAGCAAAAATAAGATTATTTCACTAACCAGGATGATCCCTGTTATTTGAAGAAATTCAATTGGAATAACTTAAATCAAAAGCCGGTAATATGCTTGATAAGCAAGATTTAGCATGTATTTTAGGATGCAATATATAGTATTTTTGCTAACGTTTTATGATATTAATCCGAATGAAAGACAAATTCAATATCTTTTTAAAAAGTACAGTCCTGATAATACTGTTAAATATATTAGTGAGCGGAATTACTTACGGACAGGATTCAACCAGAGTTGTTAACGACACAATTATCGAAAAGGATTTAAGCGATGTAATTCGGGCTGCCATGCATAAACCCCCGAAAATAAAGCCTGATGGTGAAGGATCATTGCTTCTGCTCCCAATCATCGGCTCTAATCCTGCTACAGGGTTTATGCTGGGCGTTGGTGGTCAGTATGCCTTTAAAGTTCCGAAAAGTACATTGTATTCTGCCATCATGGGAAGCATTCAGTTTACAACCAAATCGCAGATGCTTATTTTACTTAAGAACAATATTTATACGCGAAATGATCGCTTTTTCTTAAGTGGTGATTGGCGTTTTCAAATTTTTTCTCAGGATACATACGGTTTAGGAACCAATTCTCCCGAAGGAGGAATTCTTGATTATCAGTACAATCTTTTCGGGCAGCAGATGGCAACAGACTCACTTGCCCAGCCCATGAAGTTCGATTTTGCTCGATTTCACCAATCGGTTTCCTACAAAATAACAAATGGTTTCTACGCGGGTTTAGGGTATAGCTTCGATGGATATTTTAAAATTATTGATGAAAAACTCAGGCTAAATCCAGGTGATACCTTACTGACAAGTCATTATGCCTTTAATAAAAACTATGGTTTTAGTTCGGATAATTACTTCTCGTCGGCGTTAAACATGAATCTCATCTACGATTCGCGAGATAATATGATTAATGCTTACAAAGGAATTTACGCGATGTTGAGCTGGCGTGGTGGTTTAAAGATTCTGGGAAATAAATACAATTCAAATTTATTCGAGTTTGAGTGGAGAAGTTTCCACGGTTTATCCAAAAGAAATCCAACACATCTGATTGCACTGTGGGTAATGGGTAATTTTTCAAAAGTTGGTCAGTTTCCTTATATGATATTGCCGGCAACGGCTTACGATCAGCGCGGACGAAGTGCCCGTGGTTACACCCAGGGAAGGTTTCGTGGCAGTAATCTCGTGTATGGCGAAATGGAGTACCGGTTCCCTATTTCAAAACCTGGTGGTATTTTTGGTGGTGTTGTGTTTGCCAATGCAACAACAGCGACGAATGAGGCGCTCAATTTAAAATTGTTTGGTTCAATAAAGCCCGGCTATGGTTTTGGGTTAAGAATTAAAGCAGATAAAAAATCCAGAACTAACTTATCAATCGATTATGGCTTTGGAAACAATTCAAGCGGATTTTACCTGGCAGCTTCTGAGACTTTTTAAAGAAACCCTATCGTCAACATAGTTTCCTTACATCACTATTTCCATACATATTATTGAATTTTGTGGATTATTAGGCTATTCACTCGTTGGTGTTTGTCCATGAATTATTCATTAAACCTGATAATTGAATAAATTACTTCTACAAATACCGTCAAAATTTCCTTTAGTAAGGTTGTAAAAGTTTATTCTTTATTTTAGCAACATTAAAAACGAAATGATGAACCCATGAAAACCATAAAATATCTGATTTCATTCATATTCTTACTATTTATCACGTTAACATTATCAGCACAAACTTTTGAGATTAAAGGAAAAATTACAGAATCAAAAATTGGTGAATCCATGATTGGTGTTTATATCGCTATTGTTGGTGATGTACAGGGTACGGTGAGCGGATATGATGGTAAATTTATTCTCAAAAGCAAGACTGCACCTCCGTTTACATTGCATATTTCATGCGTGGGTTTCGAAACACAGGATATAAATGTGACCGAATCGTCCAGGTTTCTCGATATAAAGATGAATGAACAAATTTATTTAGGGCAGGAAATCGTAGTTTCGGCAAGTCGGGTTGAGGAAAATATTTTAAGATCTCCGGTGAGCATCGAAAAAATGAATTTGCGGGATATTCAGCAGATATCGACTGCCAATTTCTATGATGGTTTATATCAGCTAAAAGGCGTTGATATGAATGTGCATGGCCTAACTTTTCGGTTACCCAATGCCAGAGGATTTAACGATTACACCAATTACCGGATGAATCAGATTATCGACGGTGTCGAAAATGTTTCACCAGGTTTGAGTTTCTCGGCCGGTAATATCTTCGGCTTATCGCAACTTGATCTTGAAAGCCTCGAAATGGTCGTTGGCGCATCATCGGCACTATATGGTCCGGGCGGCATGAATGGAACACTTGTTATGAAAAGTAAAGATCCGTTTATTTACCAGGGTTTATCGGTTTCGGTTCAGAGTGGATTAATGAATATCAAGAGTGCCATCGTTGATAATCCTACACCCATGTATGATATCAACATCAGGTATGCCAAGGCCTTCAACGATCGGCTTGCTTTGAAAATTGTTGGTTCCTATCTGTCGGCAACTGATTGGCAGGCTGATGATGTGAGAGACAGAAGTGATTTGAATAATCCTTCCTTAACCAGGTTTACCAATCCAGGCTACGACGGTGTAAATACCTATGGAGACGAATCTTTGGTTTCGTTGAATTTGAAAGATGTTGCTTCTCAGGTTATTAATGGCATCGCTGAATCACAAGGAATTGTGCAGGGAACACCTGAATACGAAGCACTTTACAGCAAAGCCATTCCATTTTTCCCAGATCAGATGGTGACCCGTACCGGCTGGATTGAAAAAGATTTAGCTGACAATAAAACGAAAAATATGAGGCTTGGCGGTGCATTGCATTATTTTATCACCGATAAGATGAAAGCCATTGTGCAAGCAAATTATGCACAAGGCACGAGTGTTTATACGGCTCAGAATCGATTTTCTGCCCGAGAATTTAATATCCTGTCCGGGAAATTAGAAGTGAACGATCCAAATTTTTATGTAAGAGCCTGGGGCGTTACTGAAAACTCAGGATCATCGTACGATATCGGCGGTGCGGCCTTGCTCATGAACGAAGAATGGAAGCCGTCGCAGCAATGGTTTCAGGATTATTTAACCGCTTACACCCAAACGGCGCTTATTTCGGGTGAAATGGAAGGAGCACATCAGTTCGCTCGTTTGGCTTCCGATAACCGAGATCCAAAAACAGGAGTTATTTTCGACCAATCAAAACCGGCATTTCCCATTTATGGCTCAACTGAGTTTGACCAGATTCTTAACAAAATAACCTCAAAATCGGTTGCTGATGGTGGAGCCATGGTTTTCGACCGAAGTAAAATGGCACAGATTGAAGGCATGTATAATTTTACGCACCTGATAAAGTTTATGGAGTTGCAGGTGGGCATATCAGATCGGATTAATTCCGTAAACAGCAATGGGACAATCTTTGCCGACAAACCAGGACACCCGATCAATATCAATCAGTTTGGTACTTTTGTGCAGCTCAATAAAAACTTTCTGCAAGATCGGTTGAGAGTTACCGGTGCTTTTCGCTTCGATAAAAATGAATATTTCGAAGCGCAATACACGCCAAGGGTTTCGCTCATTTATTTTCTTGATCAAAAAAAGGAAAACAGTATCAGGGGAACTTTCCAGACAGCTTATCGTTTCCCATCTACAGCAGATCAATGGGTTGACATCAACGCAGGTATCTTCCGAACCATCGGCGGAATGCCTGAAGTGCAGAATAAATATGGGTTTAATACCATTCCGCTTTATCCAATGTCGGGCAGAAATCCGGTGACAGACAAACCAATAACTGAGAACGGGCCGATTACTTTGCCCGGTTTGCAACCAGAAAAAGTCCAATCAACCGAAATTGGCTACAAAGGTTTGTTTTTGGGAAAAAAGCTTTTTCTGGATACTTATGCATATTATAACAAATATAAAGGCTTTGAAGCAGTTCAGTTGGTGGCACAGTTAGCCGCTGATGCCGGAACAGAAAAAGATCAGCTTTATCAAACTTATTTCACAACAGATCAGCCTGTTTCATCGCTTGGTTGGGCTTTGGGTCTGGATTATAAATTACCCAACGGAATTTTGGTAAAAGGCAATGTGGCTTACGATAAGTTGCTCGAAGATATTCAGGAGCCCGGCGTCGAAACCAGATTCAACAGCCCTGATTACCGTGTGAATTTTTCTGTTGGTCATGCCGAAATTATCAAAAACCTCGGATTCAATATCAATCTTCACTGGCAAAATAATTTTTGGTGGGAAGCGGGTTTTGGCGCAGCTGAAATTCCGGCAACTACCACACTCGATGCACATGTTTCGTATAAAGTTTCTTCAATCAATACAATGATTAAACTGGGTGGCTCAAATATTTTGAATCACTATTATACAACAAGTTTTGGCAGTGCTCAAATTGGCGGATTGTATTATATTAGCCTTGTTTATGAGGATATTATGGGATATATAGAACGAAATAAAAAATAGAAATTCAAATCCTGACTGTAAAAATGGAACATATTTTCCCTGACTTTGATAAAATGGTATCTCGAAAAGAGAAGGAGCAACGACTGGGACAAAGATCGAAGGTGATATGGTTCACTGGACTTTCTGGATCAGGTAAAACAACGCTGGCAACAGCTCTGGAAAGATATCTTTTTAACCATGGATTTTTATCCCAGATATTAGACGGTGACAATATTCGTTCGGGAATAAACAATAACCTTGGTTTTAGTACCGAAGATCGTATCGAAAATATTCGTCGTATCGCCGAAATTTCTAAACTTCTGGTCAACTCCGGATTGATTTGTATTTGTGCATTTGTTAGCCCAACCGAAGAAACCAGAAAAATTGTACGGGATATTATCGGTAAAGATGATTTTCTGGAAGTTTATGTGAGCACTCCGATCGAAATTTGTGAAAGCCGCGATATCAAAGGTTTGTATCAAAAAGCCCGGGCTGGTTTGATTAAAGATTTCACAGGAATCAGTGCGCCATTTGAGATTCCTCAAAACGCAATACTGTCGATCGACACTTCCAATAAAAGTATTGAAGACTGTTTAACAATAATGCTTGATAAACTGCTTTCCGAAATTTCGGATCAAAGATAGAAGTTGAGACGGCTTAAGAAATATTGATAAATCCAAACGAAGAGCTAAAACCGGCAATCGTAGGCTTTATTTCACGATTCTCAGATGTAATTCATCCAATTGTTCGTTTGCGATAGGCGATGGCGACTCAATCATCATATCGCGTCCTGAGTTATTCTTCGGGAAAGCGATAAAATCACGGATCGAATCATGACCGGCAAACAATGCCGTCAAGCGGTCAAATCCCAGTGCCAATCCGCCATGCGGTGGCGCACCGTATTCAAATGCATTCAATAAAAATCCGAATTGGTTCAAAGCTTCTTCATCACTGAAACCAAGCAATGTGAACATTTGTTTTTGTAAAGTTCGGTCATGAATTCTGATTGATCCTCCGCCAACTTCTACACCATTGATAACCATATCGTA
>CANNKD010000097.1 GCA_947505205.1 Bacteroidota bacterium
GGCGTTGGGATGGCGATTTCATGACGGTGAAACACCTGATCACCGATGGTTTCCTTGGAAATGTCATAGAGTTTGAATCGTGTTTCGAACGATTTAGTCCAATTGTTTCACGTGCTGCCTGGCGCTACGAAACACCCGAAAGTGGCGGAACGCTTTTCGACCTTGGTCCACACTTGATTGATCAGGCCATTTGCTTGTTTGGTAAACCCATTTCAGTGTGCTGCAAGCTCTATTTCCAACGCGAAACAAGCCATGCCAACGACAATTTTGATATCAAACTGATCTATCCGACTTTAACCGTCAAACTGAAGGCAGATTTGCTTATCCGGGAACCCGGACCCCGGTTTGTAGTTCGTGGCGACCAAGGCTCATTCATTAAATTTGGCTCCGATTCGCAGGAAGATAGTTTAAGAAAAGGTAAAAATCCGCGGGAGAATAACTTTGGACATGAATCGAAACAGTTGCATGGAGTACTTCATTCAACAGCCAACAACGATGTTTTCAAAGGTAAATTCAAAACAATACAGGGAAATTATATGGGATTTTACGACAGTGTTTACGATGCCATCGCAACAGGCAAAGAGCAGACTATTAAACCTGAAGATGCGCTTTTGAATGTTCAAATTATCGAAGCGTGTCTTAAAAGCCACAATGAAAATCGTAATGTTGAATTAAACTGAGAATCATTTCTTCAAAACTACTGAACCTTCGACCCTTCGTAATCCTAAATACGTGTCAGGTAACATTCATAAAATAATCCTACTTTTATTTTTTGTTTCAAATCTAGTTGCAAAACTTAATTGCTTTTAGAAAAAACATAACAAGTTGATAAACTGAACATAACATTATAATTATTATGAAAAAATTCATTTTTACGTTACTGATTCTGATAGTCTCCACAACTGTTTTCTGTCAGGAAAATCCATTATGGATGCGTTATTCAGCTATTTCACCCGACGGGAAAACAATTCTTTTTTGTTATCAGGATGACATTTGGTCTGTTCCTGTGGCTGGTGGTGAAGCTAAACCCCTCACCATGACCGACGCTTATGAATATGCACCAGTCTGGAACAAAGACGGAACCGCTTTTGCTTTTGCATCGGACCGGTATGGAAATTTCGATATTTTTGTAATGCCTGCACAAGGTGGTGAATCACAAAGACTTACATTTAACTCAAACCGAGAGTTACCTTGTAGTTTCACCGCTGACAATAAAAATGTTATTTTTTCGGCATACCGGCAGGATGTTGTAACAGATGCGCAGTTCCCCATTTCGGTAATGGGCGAGCTTTATACGGTTCCTGTTTCCGGTGGAAAAGTTTCGATGTTGCTGCCAAGCGCGGCTTTGCAGGTTTGCCCGAGTTCAACGGGCGATAAAATCCTTTATGAAGACATCAAAGGCTATGAAAATGAGTGGCGCAAACACCATACATCATCTATTGCACGCGATATCTGGTTGTATGATTTCAATGCAAAAAAGCACACAAAACTCACCCAATTTGTTGGCGAAGACCGCGATCCGGTTTTTGATGCCAACGACAACGATTTCTATTATCTGAGCGAACAAAGCGGTTCATTTAACATCTATAAAAGTTCACTTTCCGATCCTTCGAAAATAGTTGCTTTAACGAATTTCACAAAAAATCCGGTGCGTTTTCTCAGTAAATCGGATGATAATTTACTTTGTTTTACCTATGATGGTGAAATTTATACGATGAAACAAGGCCGCGAGCCTTTGAAAGTTAAAATGAAAATCAATCCTTCCGGAAGAGCCATGGAAGAGAAAATCACACCTGTAAATGAAGGTTTTACCGAAATGCGACTCGCATCGAACGGCAAAGAATATGCATATGTTTTTCGTGGTGAAGTTTTTGTTAGCAGCATCGATGGTGGTTACACCAAACGTATCACCAATACGCCTTATCAGGAACGTAGTGTCAGTTTCAGTCCCGACGGGCGTACACTTGTTTACGCTGCTGAAGTAAACAACAGTTGGAATATTTACACAACTTCAATTTCCCGAAAGGAAGAACCTTATTTTTATGCTTCCACAATACTGAAAACCGAACCGCTGATTGCAACAGATCAGGAAGAATTTCAGCCGGAATTTTCACCCGATGGAAAAGAAGTGGCTTATCTCGAAAACAGGGTGGTTTTGAAAGTTATTAATCTGGCCGACAAGAAAACACGTACCATTATGCCGGCAAACGTAAATTACTCTTATGCCGATGGTGATCAGTATTACCAATGGTCGCCTGACAGCAAATGGTTTCTGGTAAACTTTGCCCATCCTGATCGGATTTTCAGTCCGGAAGTGGGATTGGTATCGGCCGATGGTAAAAGTGAAATAATCAATCTGACACTCAGTGGTTATGATGATTATGCGCCGAAATGGTCGGTTGACGGTAAGATGATGGTTTGGGGAAATAACCGCAATAGTGATCGCAGTCAGGGTGGTAACTTATCGAGTGCCGATGTGTATGCAATGTTTTTCACCCAGGAAGCATTTGATAGGTTCAAACTTTCGAAAGAGGAATTTGCATTGGTGAAAGATCAGGAGGAAAAAGCTGAGAAAGAGAAGAAAAAGAATGAAGAAAAAGATAAAAAGGATAAGAAAGCAAAGAAGGAAGATCCGGAAAAAGCAAAACAAGACTCATTAAAGGTCGTCATCGACTTAGTAAACCTTACCGAACGAAAAACAAAACTCACCGTCCATACCTCTCATGTAGCTGATTATTTGTTGTCGAAAGACGGCGAAAAACTCTATTACATCACCGGATTTGAAAAAGGCAATGACTTGTGGGTTACTGATTTACGTACAAAGGAAACGAAAATATTAGCCAAGTTAGGACTCAACAGAATAGGAATGGAATTGTCGGCTGATGGGAAGTTTATCCTGCTTTTTGCTGATGGAAAACCGATGAAGATTGATGTGGCAGACGGTAAGTCGGAACCGCTTAAAACCAATGGCGAAATGTTGGTGAAACCTGTTGAAGAGCGCAATTATATATTTGACCATGTTTGGCGTCAGTTGCGCGAAAAGTTCTATGTTATAGATTTACAAGGTGTTGACTGGGATTATTATCACACAACGTATAAAAAATTCCTTCCTTATATCAGTAATAATTACGATTTTGCCGAAATGCTGAGCGAAATGTTAGGCGAAATGAATGCATCTCATACAGGTGCAGGATACCGAGCACCACGTCAAAATGTAGATCAAACTGCCGATTTAGGATTGTTTTACGATTTTAATTTCATTGGCTCAGGATTGAAGATTGCTGAGGTGATTAAAGGTGGGCCGCTTGATAAAGCCGCTTCTAAAGTAAAAGCTGGCTGCATAATCGAAAAAATTGATGGTGAAAACATTACAGATTCGCTCGATTTCTACACAATATTGAACCGAAAAGTGGGCAAACTCACTTTGCTGTCTGTTTATAATCCTGAAACCGGAGATCGTTGGGATGAGAGTTTAAAACCAGTAAATATGGGCGAGACAAACGAATTATTGTATCAGCGATGGGTAAAAAACCGTCGTGCAGAGGTCGATCGGTTGTCAGGCGGAACGATCGGATATGTGCATGTTCGCTCGATGGACGATGGCAGTATGCGCATTGTTTATGAAGAAGCGCTCGGACGAAGTTTCGAAAAGAAAGCCCTTATTGTTGATACTCGTTTCAATGGTGGTGGCAATATTCACGAACAACTTTCCGATTTCCTGAGTGGTAAAAAATATATGGACATTATCCCGCATGGACAGTATGTTGGTTCGGAACCTTACGATAAATGGGTGAAACCATCCATCGTTCTGATAAGCGAAAGTTGCTATTCCGATGCACATTTGTTTCCGGTTGCCTACAAACTAAAAAACGTGGGTAACACACTCGGTATGCCTGTACCTGGTACAGGTACATTCGTTTGGTGGGAATCGCAGATTGATCCTACGCTTTATTTCGGAATCCCGATGGGTGGATGGCGCGGCCCCGATGGAAAATTCTGTGAAAATAATCAGTTGGAACCTGATATTAAAGTGTTAAATGATCCTGAAATACTCTCTTCAGGCCGTGATCAGCAGATTGAAGAGGCGGTGAAAGAATTGATGAAATAATTCAATAACTTTTCAATCATTGGATATTTCATTAAAATTGAAACAATTGTTGTTAAAGCTTATTTGTCTAACATCGATATTCGGAATGCCTTGTTTATAAGTAACTTGTATTGGATTGTACGCTAGATAATGCTTTTTGTTTTCAGGAATTTCATTTCCGCGAACAAGAAAAAATAAGCCCGGTTTAATGAATTGATGCATCCCTCCCGACTCGCATACAACGGCTCCGTTGGATATTTCATCAATTAAAGTTTGAAACGCTTCTTTAAGATTTTCGTGGTTTGCTTGTATATAGAAAACTTTTTTAGCACCGGCTTGCTTCATTCTCGAGCTGTCCTTATTTGTAATTAACGATTCTTCAATTATTTGATAATTAGGAGTGTTCGCAAGTATTTTTTGTCCTTCTTCAATTGCATGTTTATGCGGTGATATTTTTATCCCAATCACATTCGTTGTTTTCGATAGATGGCTGATAATATCATATGCAAGCAATGTTTTTCCAACGTTTCGACCTGTTCCGGCGATGAGTAATATATTTTTCAAGTTGCTATTTGATTAGTTTGACAATCTCTTGAGTGTGTTCTGTGATATTCAAATCGTTGGGAGTGTTGATATTGTGTATCAGTGTATTGTTGGCAATAAGAAGATATTTGGTATGAATATTATTTAGGAGATTCTGTATTTTGTAATCGCCCTTTTCAATCTGTTGAACGATAACTGGCAATACCTCTTTGGAATAATAACCGGTCAAAGGCTCCACTTTCCCGTCTTTCGAAATGGGCACAACAGCATCGTAATTTTCAATATTATTAAGAATATTATTAAGAAATTCCGCATTCAAGAATGGGGTATCGCATGGTATAACAAGATTTATACGGGTATTTGAAAAACGAATACAGGATTCTAAACCAGACAAAGGACCAATATCGGAATAATTATCAGAAACCACTGGGAGGTTAAATGCATGATAATGTGCATTGTTTGCGCTAATTATTACATTATCGCAAACCGATTTCAGTAAGTCGATACTATATTCAATAAGCTTTTTACCGTTATACGAAAGCATGGCTTTATCGCTGCCCATGCGGCTGCTTTTGCCACCAGACAAAATAATGCCTGTTATTCCTTCCTTTGTAATCATTTTTTACTGCTTATCAATATCGATTTAACGGAAAATATTTTTATTTATTTTATACAATGTATTGCGGCCCCAATTCGACATTTATCACATAATTTGCAGCAACTTTTTACCTTCTTTTGTTCAGGAATATTCGACCTTTGGAGGAATGATTTCATAGACTTATAGGCTGACAATGCCACTTGCTTAAAGTTCCCTCAAAATCAGAGTGGGCATTTTTTCAATTATACCAATCAGGATTTTTTTTCATTTCTCTAATAAAAATCTATCTCTTTTGTTTAAGTGATGGATTTTTTTTGCGAAAGTAATATATTTCGTATTTTTGCGAAATATAAAATGAAATATGAAGATTCCTTATACAGAAGATCAGATTAAGTTGGCCCGTTTTGCAAAAGCGATGGGAAATCCGGCACGTATTAAAATTCTGGAGATTCTTTCCAATCAGGCTTGCTGTTACAGTAGTAATATTGCCGATGAATTTCCAATTGCACTTTCCACGCTTTCGCAACATCTCAAAGAGTTGAAAGCTGCCGGATTGATTCAAGGTGAAATAAATCCGCCATTTATCAAATATTGTATCAATAAGGAGAATTGGAAGTTGGCAAAGCAACTCATTGACACTTTCCTTTCTGATAAGACCGATCAAACGAATAGTTGCCATGCAAAACCATAAACTTACACTTCAAATTGAAGTCATTGGCAAGTTTTTCCCATTATTACTTCTGCCAGTATGGTTTCTGATTTATTTCAACCTGAAATGGTTAACTGATGTACTTGTGTTTGATGTTTTCAATATGCTTGTGGGAACGCATCTTACGGAAACTATTTGGTTTTTTATTTTTGAAGTTCCAAAGGTGCTGCTGTTGCTTACACTCATTATTTTTGTTGTTGGGATTATCCGCACCTGGTTTTCACCTGAACGCACCCGCAAAGCACTCGAAGGAAAATCACTTTTTACAGGTAATGTGCTGGCCTCACTATTGGGAATTGTAACCCCATTCTGCTCGTGCTCAGCCATTCCATTGTTTCTTGGCTTTATTGAATCAGGCATACCGCTGGGTGTTACATTTTCGTTCCTTATTGCTGCTCCCATGATCAATGAGGTGGCGATTGTTTTACTTTTCGGTTTGTTTGGTTGGAAAACCGCGCTGATTTATGTCGTCACAGGATTGTTTATCGCAATTACCGCTGGTTGGATTATTGGCAGATTACACCTCGAAAAATGGGTTGAGGACTGGGTATATAAACTGAAACCTGGAAATCAACTTGAAGAAGAAAAACTGACTTTTCAGGATCGAACAAATCGCGGTTTTGAAGCAGTAAAAGAAATCGTAGGTAAAGTCTGGATTTATGTGGTGATTGGTATTGCCGTTGGTGCAGGCGTACACGGCTATGTACCCCATGACTTTATGGCTTCGTTTATGGGTAAATCGGCCTGGTATTCGGTGCCACTTTCAGTGCTGATCGGTATTCCGTTATATTCCAATGCCGCAGGAATTATTCCTATTGTATCGGCTTTAATCGAAAAAGGCGCGGCTTTGGGAACAGCGCTGGCCTTTATGATGGCGGTTATCGGACTTTCGTTGCCTGAAATGATCATTTTGCGTAAAGTGCTTAAACTACCGTTGATTTTTACGTTTATTGGTGTTGTCGGAACCGGTATTCTGATTGTTGGTTACTTATTCAATTTTATCTTTTGATAAATGTATGGATTTGAAAATATATTTTTAAACATTTAATAATTAACAACTTAAACAAATGATAATTAAAATTCTTGGAACAGGTTGCTCCAATTGCAAAAACCTTGAAAAAGCAGCAGCCATGGCTGTAGCTGAACTTAAACTGGATGCCATAGTCATAAAGGAAGAAGACATCACGAAAATTATGTCATACGGTATCATGCGCACACCAGCCATGGTGGTTGATGAAAAAGTACTCTTTTACGGCAGGGTTCCATCAGTAGCCGAAATAAAACTAATGTTGACAAAATCGTAAACTTAATACCACAAAATCATGAAAAAGAACGCAATCGTAATTCTGTTGATGGTAATTTCAATGTCTGTTGTTGCCCAAAACACGACAAAATTAAAGGTAATTTATTTCCATTTGGAACATCGTTGCTCCACTTGCATTTCAATTGAAGAAAACACTAAAAAAACGCTGGATACCTATTTTGCGACGCAACTGAAAGATGGAACAATCACTTTTCAGGTTTATAATGTCGATGACGAAAAAAACCTGTCTTTGGTCGAAAAGTATCAGGCAGACGGATCTTCGTTATTTCTTACACAAGTGAATGATACCAAAGAAAACACAACTAACTTCACTAATTTTGCATTCAGTTATTCACGTAACGAAGCTGAGAAATTCATTGCTGGATTGAAGGAAGAAATAGAGAAAAATCTGAAATAATATTAAAATGGAATTCCTCCAAAACCTTATCGATAGCAGCAGCATCCCAATGCTCACAGCATTTCTGTTGGGACTCATGACAGCCATCAGTCCATGTCCTTTGGCGACCAATATCACAGCACTTGCCTATATCAGCAAAGATGTTGAAAACCGCCGGAAAGTATTTCGCAACGGACTTTATTATACAATGGGGAGGGCGATAACATATACGCTAATTGGATCGATTATTTATTTTGGTGCAAGCAAATTCTATATAAGCCGAGCCATACAGGGCAACGGCGAACGATGGTTAGGCCCAATACTCATTGTGATTGGAATATTGATGCTGGATGTGATCAAATTTAACGGATCAAAAGGCAATATTCTACAAGGGTTTGCCGACAGGGTGAAAGTTGGAAATGCATGGGGTTCATTGATACTTGGAATGATATTTGCCCTCGCGTTTTGTCCGTATAGTGGCGTTTTGTATTTTGGAATGCTCTTGCCAATGGTCATGGTTAACAGCTCTGGACTATTGCTTTTACCTGTTTTTGCTGTTTCCACTAGTCTGCCCGTAGTTTTATTGGCCTATTTTCTCGCCTTCAGTATTGGTAGTATGGGTCGGTTTTATACTAATATAAAAATATTTGAGGTGTGGTTCAGACGCATTGTTGCAGTAATATTTATCCTCACTGGAGTCTATTTTGTTTCGTTGTTTTATTTCTGATTTGTTCTAATTTCTAAATAAATAATTTATGAATTTGATTTTTATTTAGATATATGTCGTATGTTTGCTGCATTAAACATAGATATGATAAAAAAAGAACTTTTTGACGAAAATTTGCAGGAATTGGCTGCTTTTACCAAAGCAATTTCGCATCCGGCGCGGCTCGCGATATTGAAATACCTCGCTGAAACAAAAACATGTATTTCGGGCGATATTTCTGACCAATTGCCGCTAAGCCGAACCACTGTTTCGCAGCATCTCAAAGAATTGAAAGAGTTGGGATTAATACATGGTACAATTGACGGACTTAAAGTAAACTACTGTATTTGTTCGTCTAAAGTTAACTATTATCTGGATAAGTTTGATCTATTTTTCACGCCACTGAAGGAGGTTGAAATACATTGTGAGATATAAGAATAGCTCCAATATTTGAAGAGAACACGATATAAATATCAGAAATTTAAGTATTTACAATAAATAAATATTTGTTTTATGAAAAAGAAAATTTTAGGATTTCTTGCAGTGATACTATTCACTGTAGCAGGATTTGCACAAACAAAGGAAAAAATGGATCTTGCTTTATCAAAAGGAAATGTTGTTTTTCTGGTGGTAACCGAAGGCAATACGAAGCTATCAGAAGCTAAAGAAATGGCTCTGAAGGCCCAAATAAAATATCCGAAATCAGAAGTTATTACCTTTGATAAAACGGACAATACCAATGCCGCGCTGGTAAGTAAATTTGGTTTAGCCGGTGCACCAACACCCATTATCCTGGTTGTCGCAGCAAATGGTGTTGTACCCGGTGGCTACGTTTTAGGAGAGGTTTCACCTGAAAAACTTATCGAAGCTATTCCGACAAAAAATCAGGCCGAAGCTTTGCTTGCCTTTAGTGAAGGAAAATCGGCATTTATCATATTGTATAAAAAAACAATGACTGACAAATCCTTCGTACTTGATGAATGCAAAAAGGCTGCAGCCGGCTTAAATGGAAAGGTAAGTATTGTTGAGCTAAATCTTGAAGATAAGAGTGAATCTCCATTTTTGGCTTTATTAAAGCCTGATATGTCAGCTACAACAGCACATTTGCTCGTTTTTAACGCAAAAGGGCAATTCACTGATGAGTTTCAGTCACCGGTTCAGTCAGCAGCAATTATCGCTTCGTCACGCAAGATTATCAGCAGCAGTTGTGCGCCAGGCGCGGGCAGTAATTGCTGTCCAAAATAAACCTTTATATATGAATCTTATAAAATTAGTCTGGCTCGAACTTGGCCAACGAAAAACCCAATTGATTTCAGGTATTCTTGCTATAACGCTTGGCATTGGTGTTATCGTTGCCATCCGATCCATCTCTGTGGTATCGGAAAAAGCTGTTGCGATCAACCTCGATAATTTGGGCGCAAATATTATGGTTTTGCCACAGGGAGCCAGCGTTGATAATTATTACGCATCCGACATTGACGCACCAACCTTTCCAGAAGAATATGTGGAGCGCATTGTCACTTCCAATCTCTCAGGTGTGGATAATCTATCACCTAAGTTAACGCGCCGAATTGACATCAATGGTCAAAAACTGGTATTGACGGGCATTCTTCCAAAAAACGAACTGGCCTCAAAGCCTATCTGGCAAAACTCCGGTTTGTTTGGTGCCGAGCTGAAAGTTGCCTGCGGACCAAATCCGTCCAACGAATCGTTAGGATATAAAGATGAAAAACTTCAACGGAAATCTATCGATTCGCTGGGCATAACGGATTGTCTGATTGGGTTCAATGCAGCCAACCGTTTAAAAGTAAAAGAAGGAGATAAGATCACGATTGAGGGAACAACGCTACAGATAGCAAAAGTTATCAATGAAACAGGCACCATCGATGACGACAGGATATTTGCACATTTACATACTGTTCAAACTATTCTTGGAATAAAAGATCAGGTGAGCGCCATCGAAATAATGGGTTGCTGCAATGCCATTTCGGATGGTTTACTCGGAAAACTCCGCAATATTCTGCCCGACACAAAAATCACCACAATTGGTCAGATTGTTTCAACCCAAATAAAGACAAATCAACTGATGAATCAAATTTCGCTCATTATGTTGATTATCATTGTTTTTGTGGGGGGAATTTCAATTGGTAACTATATGTGGGCCAATGTAAACGAACGAAAAAAAGAAATTGGAATCCTGCGTATGATCGGTTACCCAAAAACATCCATTTATGCTATTCTCATGCTCAAAGCCACAATAATGGGTCTGGTTGGTGGAATCATTGGTTTTTTAGCCGGCGCTCTGATTGCCTGGTTTTTGGGCCCATATATTGCAGGTATTAACATCGCACCCATTCCCATCCTTTTACTCTGGTCGGTGCTAATATCTGTATTTATTTCTTTGATTGGATCGGTGTTACCGGCATGGTTTGCAGCCCGTTTTGAACCCTATGCTAATATGCAGGAAGTATGAAAACGATTTTAACTATACAAAATATTGTCAAGACCTACAAAATGCGCGATGGCGTGGTGAATGCCCTGAATGATGTGTGCTTCACGGTAAACAGAGGTGATTTTGTCTCAATAACCGGGCCTTCAGGTTCTGGTAAAACCACCTTGCTTCTCGCATTAAGTGGACTCATTCGTCCAACATCAGGAAACATATTGTTTGAAAATCAACAGCTTGTGGGCGTAACCGACAAAGAATTGGCTGAATTCAGGAAAAAGCATGTGGGCTTTGTGATGCAGAATTTTTCACTCATCCCTTATATGACGGCTATTCAAAACGTAATGATTCCATTGGGATTGAATGGTAAATCATCAGCCGAGCAAAAAGTGCAATCATCTTCAGTATTAGAACTGGTTGGTTTGGAAAACAGGTTCAATCATTTTCCGAGAGAATTATCTGCCGGCCAGCAACAGCGTGTTGCTATTGCACGGGCTCTGGTGAATAAGCCAACAATTATCTTCGCGGACGAACCTACAGGCAATCTCGATCCTTTACTTTCAACAGAAATTTTGGCCTTTCTTCAAAAAATAAACAAAGAATTGAATATCACCATTATGATGGTTACACACAGTCCGCAGGCCGCTGAATACGGAAATGTAAATATCAGGCTCGTCGATGGAAAATTGTTAAACAGAAGCACGAACTAATTTATGAATAAGAAAATCCTCATCCTTTGTACTGGTAACAGCTGTCGCAGCCAGATGGCGCATGGCTTTTTACAATCTTTCGATAAAAACCTGATCGTTTGTTCCGCCGGAACGGAGGCTTCAGGCAAACTCAATCCAAAAGCCGTAGGCGTGATGAAGGAGATCGGCATAGACATCGGTCACCACACCTCTGATTCAGTTGATTTATATCTGAGCGAAGAATGGGATTATGTAATCACCGTTTGCGGCGGTGCCAACGAAGCTTGTCCGGCTTTCATTGGTAAAGTGAAACACCGCATCCATATTGGTTTCGACGATCCTTCACATGCAACCGGAACGGATGAATTTATTCACAGTGAGTTTATTCGGGTGAGAGATGAAATTAAAAGGAGTTTTTTGGATTTCTATTTAAAGAATTTGAAAATTTGAAAATTCATGAATTTGACAATATCATACTATGAGAAATGATAAAGAAAATGTGATTGTATCAAAGTCACTTCAATTTGCAGTTGAAATCATAAAATTTACGGAAATCCTTGAAAATCAAAAAAAGTATGTGATTGCCCGTCAACTTTTAAAATCAGGAACCTCAATAGGAGCGAATATCCGTGAAGCCCAGAATGCCGAAAACAAAGCTGATTTCATTCATAAAATGAAAATCGCCGCAAAAGAAGCCGATGAAACAGTTTATTGGTTGA
>CANNKD010000098.1 GCA_947505205.1 Bacteroidota bacterium
AATCGCTTACATCATTTGGAACGAGATAAAACTCTTTGTCCTTGCCAATAACACCATGACCTGCATAATAAAACACAAAAACATCCTGCGCTTTGGCTGTTTCCTGAACCTGAGCAAATGCTGCAGTTATTCCCGATTTGGTTGCTGTATTATCTGTAACAAAGTAGGTTTTAATATTGGTGATAACGCTTTTTGCATCTTTCTCTATTTCATCTTTAAATGCAGTGGCATCGGCTAACGCATAATTCAACACCATTTTCTTATTCTGATATTGATTAATGCCTACGACGATTAAATGGAGAGTCGCGGTTTTGTCGACAGGGGAAATTGGTGCGCCTTCTACTTGTTGAATGTTTGCGGGTTGAACTGTATTGCTGCTTGTATTGCTATCCTTATAAATAACAGCAATTTCATCCGGGATGCTTTCGGTCCGCTGAGAATTTAATGCTAAAGCACGAAATGTATTTATCCCCGGCAGGAGCTGGATGGTGTATTTTTTAACAGCATCAGTAGCCCTGGAATCTTCGGTAACTATTAAATTCCGGGACGTAAGTGTTGCCGTTTTACCGTTGTGGAATAAACGTATTTCATCGACTACATCATTTGGAGCATTTGCGGTTACGGTGATCACCGCTGTGCCTGTTGTGTTTTGGTATGTTGGGTTGTCATCTTCCACCTCGAGGTTGCGCTGAGCGGCAGCATAACTCATTTTTACAGTCGGTCGTATTTTTATATTTGCAATATCAGGAACAGGATCAAATGTTTCATCTGCCATTAATCGTGAAATTAATTTGGGCGTAAAATACTGTTCGTAAAGTGCTTCCAACGGCAATACATCTCTCCCTCTTACATAGTACATACTTTTTAAGGCATCTGAAGAAGCATCGAATCTGCTGTCGGGAGTAACAAATACCCAATCGCTGCTGCTTTCGAAAGTGATGAGCGTACCTAATTCTTTTTGTTTGCCAATATCCCATATCCGGGTGGTATTATCCAACGATGCAGAGACCAGAAAATTACTGTTGGCCAAAAAGGAAAGTTCGTTGGGAATATAACTATGACCTTTTAAAACAGCCAGGCTTTTATTATTTACAATATCCCAAACCTGTATATAGCTGTTGTCGGCCATTAAATTATAATTAACACTTGTAAAGGCAAGTTTCTTTACATCGTTGCTAATGTTAGCCGCAAATATTCTCTGGAATGGAAGCTTTTTTTCAGACACGTTATTGCCTGTTAATGCATCCACTGTAACTGTCGCCGGCTGGTCTTTTCGCACCATGAACACCTGCTTATCGTTATTGATGAATTTAAAACAACAGGCGGTGATTGATTTTTCCCATAGTATATTTCCGTTGGCAATATCATAACACAAAACAGAGCCATTTCCGTTGCTGTTTTCTTTGATGGAATAGGTGACCAGTTTTTTCCCATCGCTTGAAATACTTTCAATTTTAAAGTTGTTGCCAAAACCCAAATCGTAGGTACCCGTTTTAAATTTATTGACCAGTTTTTTATTGTCAACATCAAATATTAGAGCATTACTTCCATCAAGGGCCACCAGCCATTTTCCATTATCAGAAAAGGCCATTTCGTGCGGGTCTATATTTTCATCCAGGCCAATGTTGACGGGCATTTCCTGCATGGTTTCGGTAGTAAAGAAATGCAACGTGTGCTGGAATAAGTATGCCCCCAACTCACCATCTTTTGATATGGCACTTACAGAAAAGATATTATTGATATGTATTCCTTTAGTCGCAAAAATTGTTTTTCCAAAACGCAGGCTATTTATGTTCCCGTTTTTGCTGTTAAGCAATAATTGAAAACTACTGTCATTGGCGGCCTGAATGGATTCTGTTGCAAATACAGAGCTTCCATAAATATGTTTAATGCTCTGATTTGATAAACTGTATTCAATTACTTCAGGCAGGTTGTTGCCAATGGTTATATGTTTTCCATCTTTTGCAATGGCCACACCTTTATTAAATTCTTTTCCGGTATATTTTAACTGAGCTATTGTTTGTGTAGAAAAGTTCAACGTAAAAATATGTTTCTCAGATGCCACTACAAGATCATTATTCAACGGGTTCCAAACGCATTGTTTTTTTAGATTGGTGTATTCATGCAGGAGCCAGTCAAAAACACCGTCATTTTCTTTGCGGAAATTAAGCACAGCATGCCATTTTGTTTGCAGTGTAGCAGGGTCGAGCCAGTCAAAATTAACAGTATAAGATTCGGTTCCTTTGGTTATTCCAAGCAGGTTTCCTTCGGGGGTAAAGGCTATTACTCTTTTATCTGTGGGGATCATTTTTATCAGTTCCCCGGAATTGCTGTTGAGGAGTGCGGACCCATCTTTATTCATGCAGACCAACAATTGTTTTCCATCACCATTCAAACTGAGGTTGCTGATATCACTTTTGTCATTCACTTTCTTATAAGTGAAAATAGTTGAACTGGTGCCTGCACTTACATCCACCACTGCAATTGTTTTTGTATCATCGCCCATGGCAACAAACAAATGACTGCCATCCTTGCTATACAATACTTTTTCAATCTCATCAAAATGAATTTCCTTTTTAACTGTAAAATCTTCCAATGAAAAGAAATGAATATTGCGATAAGTGGCTATGGCAATGGTTTTACCGTCAGGAGATGCATCCATGTCGACCACTACAGGTTCTTTTTCGCCCCATTTGCAAACAACGTTTTTCAGTAATCTGCCGGATGATCTTTCCCAAATTTTCACCACGTTTTCGCTAGAAGACAAGATGAATTTCCCATCTTGAGCGTATAAAACATTTGTAACCGTTTTTGCATGCCCTGTGGGTATGATGAGTTCAGGCGTTTGTGCAATAACCACGCTGCGTATAATGCAGAAAGCGATAATTAAAATTCTTTTCATACAAATATTACTTTGGGCATTGTTTATTTTTATCTCATCACCTGCCTAACCCATGTTTTGAACAAGCAATGAAACTAACCGAACTTAAACTAATTGTGCCTGATCTCAATCATCAACGGAACAACACTGCCAGTTGCAAACTCAGTGCTTTGGTTATCGTCATTTTCAACAGAAAGGTTACGTGAATCATATTTTACGTTTACCTGGAAACCAACAGTTGCAGCATCGTATTTTATTTTGTCTTTCGAAATCAGTTTATCGCCAAGTGCTGCCATAATTTTTGCAGACAAACCGCCTTTAGTCTTATTCATATCAGCCATCATATCATTCATATCCAACGGTTCTTTCGAATAAAGGATCAGCAGGTAATCGATTCCTTTATTTTCGTCCATTTTTATAATCTTGGTATCCGAAGGAAAAGCTACAATGCTGTTGCTTCCAACGTGCGTGGAGGTAAGATCATCAAAAGGCAGAATGCGGTTTATTTTTCCGGTAAGGTCAGTAGCAAAGGCATAGATATAAGCCTCCTTGTCAATATTCATATAGAAACGAAATTTTGTTCCACTGGCATAGCTGTTCATCATGGTATAGGCAACCAGGTCTTCTTTAGCGGCAACATCTTCCTCAACCATCAGGTTGCGCGATGAAATTTTGTTTACCGGCATATCCTCGCCAGTGTTAAGCTTAAACTCAATACTGCCGCTCAGGCTCATGGTTTTGGAATCGGGTTGAGGTGATGGTTGAGGTTCTGGTTTTACGTTTTCATCAGGATCGGGTGAAAAAGGACTGCCAAATACCTGCAATCCCATAATGCAATATCGGGCATAATCATCGTAACGCATCCATACAAAACCATGGTCGGCCCATTCGGTTCCCCAACTGTTCAGAATGCGGAATGCTCCGCCTGCTTTATTATCATCAAATCCCACTATTGCCATGGCATGTCCGTTGTGTTTCCAGTCTTTATCAACTTCCGAAGGATCCGATGTCCAAACGTCTGATTTAATGTTAAAAAAACTCTCGGGAAGATGAAACCCGCCCGAAATGGGAGAGCCTTCGAGTAAGGCCTTTTTTGAGCTCGCAATTATTTCATCAGCGGGTTTGGCGTAATCGCCTGGAGCAAACAGAATGGAAGCATCCGATATTTTGTAATTTTCCGCTTCTTTCCATGCCTGGTCCGAAATGGAAACGCCGCAATAATAAGGAACTGTTTTTATCAGTGCATTTCCTGTGTCAATAAGCATCAGCAATGCTTCAATCGGATCGCTGCCAAACTGGCAATCGCCATCAGTCGGGTCTTTAATCAATTCGTAAAGGAAAGCTGGTGAAAAAATGTATTTATCAATAACAGCTTTGTCAGTAATATTATGTGCTTTAGCGTATAGTAGTGTTGCTATACTATATCCATTTGCAAAAGCCACACATGTCCCATGCTCTCCCTGGTCGCCTGGAGTTGGGCAGTATTGTTCGAGAGAAGCCTGTTCAGGCATCCCGCGGAAACTTTGAAATGAGAGTTGCACTTTTCGAGGAGTTTGTGCTATGGTAGCCATATCGAAATTGGCGCCCATGCCGTGTCGTTCCTGGGCCGACAGAGACCCGGAGAAGATTAGAATGAGTAAAAAAGCTGATAAAATGGTTAGTTTCATAGGATTAGTTTTTATTGAGATCTAATTTCTCGAAATTAATATATGACTTTACTTATTCGACAAAATTTTAATATTTCGATGTTTAATGGCATAATTTAATTTATTATTGTTGAATGAGTATATCTAATTGTCTTCTTCCTTGCGTTCCATCTGAATTTACAAATCGCTCTGCTAACAAAAATATTTTTCCGTTGTAATATTTCAATAATGAAACCGTGCCACTGTTTAATACATTTTCCGCTACTGTTGCTGCACCGGTTGTGAAATTTTGTGTGAACACCGAGTTGCCAACAACATAATAAAGATTCCCATTTTCATCAATATCCATGCTTGTTACATTGGCAGGTAATGTTGCTCCATCAAATACTTTGGTAACGGTTTTAGTTTGGTTGTCATATTTAAATGTCCAAGCTGTAGTGCCCTCAACACAAGCAAAAGAAAAATTATCATTTGTTGCATTATTTTTAATTATTGAAGTGCCTGATAGCGACATCGGTACGGTTAATGAAACTTTACCAATAGCTGTAAATTTTACCGCAGGAGTTGCTAAATTATTCAAATACAGATTAATAGAATCATTGCTGTACAACACAACAATACCTTCGTTTGTAGAAAGTATTGGTTCAAAAACACCTCTATATAGACTGGATGGGCGCAATTGAAATTGTATGCCAGTCCATGTGCCATCGCTGGAGCTCAGCTGATTAAATTGACCATTAGCATCATAATACGCATAGGAAAACCCGTTTGTTGGCGTGGCTGAACCTGCGCCCATTGCACCAGTTATACTATAAACAGAATGCCCGGTTTTTGCAATACGTCTATCAGAAGTTAATAAGCTTTGCCCACTCGATTCGTTAAGATCGCCACTTACATATCCAGGGCCTGAATAATCATAATACATAAAACAAAGCGTGTTTGAAAAAGGTGCAAAGCTAAAGCCTAATGGTTGCCATGATGAGCCAGAAGGCTGTGTGTAAGTAAATGCTTCTGGTCCCCACAAAATAGTATTGGTTGAAAAATAAGCCGAGCCACGCATTACACCCTCAACCACACCTTGCTGGCTACCTCCACTCACTTTATAAGCAAAATGTACCACCGGATCTGTTCCGTAAACGGTTAAATCTAAGCCGTGTATTTCATTTAGTGTGCCAGGATAATAAGGGGCACCTATTGGCTCAATATAGCCATATACTTTATTAAAACCTTTTCCTGATACTAATAGCTCAACTGAATCCATGGAGTGATCAACAGTTGATGGGTTCGGTTCCGGCGTTTCCTCTGTTTTTGTACAAGATAAAATAAGGCTGATTAGCACAAGGGAAACTAAAGCCCTTTTCAGAAGTGTATTTTTCATGATTTAGGATTGAATGAATTTCAGTGTTTAAAAAGTTAATGCCACATTGGCCGGTTAAGGGTGCAAAATTAAACTGGTAATTTGTATATGGAAATACATCAAATGATGTACAACACTTAGATGACCATATTTGATTTTTATGAGAAGGAAACGGGATTGGGATATCCTTATAGAGAAAAAAAAGAATTACCCGAACCTATTCATCAACATTATGTGGCATACCTATTCATTGTGTATCCATGAAAAACACACAAAGAACAATGGGTAATTAGCATAAAGCACAATAGAAGAATTACATGAATAACTCAGAGTAATATTAAAGTAAAGACAGAAAACAGGATATTAAAACCATTTCCGCTTGAGCGCTAATCCTACTGCCTGTGATTTCGAGCTGACATGCAGTTTTTTATAAATGTTTGCCAGATGTGTGCGCACCGTGGCCGGGCTGATATCCAGTTTTTGTGAAATGCTTTTGTGATCTAGCCCGTTTACCAAACAGTTCATTACTGCAATTTCCCTTTCGGTAAGGGTTGTTTCCGTCTTTATTGTTGCATCTGTGGTTTCAGTTTTGGAACTCTTTCCCATCAGCAAATCCAAGGCCTTGCGTGCAATAGCCGGACTCATAACGGCTCCTTTCCCATCGGCAACCAGCTTAATATGTTCAATAATGGTATCGGTATTTTCATCTTTTAATAAATAGCCGTGAGCTCCGGCTTTTATTGCATTAAAAATAGCTTCGTCACTGTCAAATACAGTTAACATTATAAATTTTACATCCGGGTATAAAACCGAAGCCGTTGCAACGGTGTCAATACCATTGAGCACCGGCATTTCAATATCCATAATAACCACTTCAGGCTGGCTGAACGGCTGGGTCGATTTCATGTATATTAAAAACTCCTCGCCATTGCATGAAGTCTGGATTACTTTTATCTCATTGGTATATTGCAAGCGGTTTTCGAGAGTATCCCTGACATGGTCACGATCGTCAACAATAGCTATTTTAATCATGATACAAAATTCATATTTCAGTTAAATAAATACAATACATCAAACGATGTAGATTGTGATAATAACAGTAGTACCTTCATTTATAATGCTTTGTAAAAGAATATTAGCTTTGATTTCGTCAGCCCGCACCTGCATATTTTTTAAACCATGGCCGTGAATTACGCTGGTAGGATCGAATCCGCAACCATTATCTGTAAGTTTAAAAATAATCCCATTCTCACCATCATAGCTTAACGAAATTCCAATCAGAGTTGCTTTTGAGTATTTCAACGCATTATTAAGCGATTCCTGAACTATCCGAAAAAGATTGAGTGCCTGAGTAGTATTTAAAATAAGCGGCTTGTGGGTAACTTCGTCGAATGTTAATTGAACCGGATAGTTTCTGATGACCTGGTTTGTGTAGTATTTAATTTTATCAAATAACTCTTCCACGGTAATCCGGGTTTTATCCATTACCCAAATAGCATTCCGAAGCCCTTGAATAACCGCTTCGGTATTTTCCTTTATTTCTACCAAATCTCGTTTCTCTATCTGCGGTTTTTTACCAATCCAGTCCACGGTATTTAGCATCATACTGAGACGTGCGCCAACGTTGTCGTGCAACTCACGGGCTATCTGTGATTTTTGCTCGAAGAAACGGCGTTCATTATCAATTTCCTGTTGTTTTTTTCTCAACCGAATTCTTATTATACGGCGAATAATCAAAAAAACAAATGTGTGGAAAAACAGGATGGCAGGTATTAAAAACCACCATTTCAAATAGTATGGCGCATGTACAATTAGGTTAATTCGTTTCTCAACAATAGAACCACCTTCAATTTCACCCCGCAGAACTATTATATATGATCCCGGTCGTGGTTTTGATATCCGGATAGCAGTTGCAGTATTTGATCGGTGAAAAGTATTGTCAATTCCCTCAATTTTATAGCTGTATATAAGTTTGCCGGGGTTGGAAGTACTCAGTAAACTGAAATTTATCCCGAAAACATCATTTTCTGGATACAGGTGAATATTCTCAATAAAACCAGGATTCAGACTTTTGCTATAAGTTGTGTCGTCGAGGTAAATACTTTGTACAATTAAAAACGGTTTAATAACTACCTGATTAGCAAACGTCTCATTAAATACCGTAATCCCTTGAATATTGCCAAAGTAGAAATTGCCTTTTGCGTCCCGGGCCGATGCTCCTCCATTATGTTCCGATTCCATTAACCCATCGGCTAAGGTGAAATTTTGTATTTTTTTTGCTGCAATAGAAAAACAGCTTATTCCAAGGTTCGTACTCAAATACAAAAGTGTACTGTCGTGGTTAAACTGAATGGAGTAAACCACATCATTGTTCAACCCATTGCCAGTATTAAAAGTTTCAATCAGCTTATTTTGATTGTTGTAATGCTCTAAACCCGAACGTGTTGCCAGCCATAGGGTTTTGTCCTTGCCCCATGCATAATCGATGAACGAACCAAAATCAGGATTTTGATTGCTAAGAACGGTTAAATGAACGGCATCAATAGTGAGGCTATATTCCTGATTCCTGCAATAAATATGGCGTGAAAAAGGATTGTAAATAATACTTTCGGCAGGAAAACTTAGTGGCAACGACTTTTCGACTTTTATTTGACCTTTTACGCTTTTGCACCGGTTTATTTTTTTCCCATCGCAAATAAGCAGTACATCGGGTTGTGAAGTGACTATAATCTTTACAATGGAAGTAAACGGGGCAGCCAGTTTTTTAAGTTGCAGGCTACTGGTACTCAAGGAATATATTTCACCCGTTTGTTTTGTTAAAAGAATGATGGTTTTACTTATCCTGTTTGGAGTAAAGGAACTGTTTCCAATTGCAGGCACAGGAAATAATACGTAATGATTGTTTGTAAAAATGTTAACTAACCTTGGTGTTTCTACCAGTGGGCAAACCAATATTAAGCTGTCGTTTACCGCTTCGATGTCCATAATGATATTGTTTGAGCTGCCGAAATCCCTTAAATACTGAAATCGCTTTAAATGGTTCTGGTTCAAAATCTTAATGCCGTTTGTTTCGGTGCAAACCCAGATATTTCCTTCTTTGTCCTTAAATACTTCTGAAATATGCCTGAGCAACGGGCTTTTGGTATCTCCTTCATATCCAATAACTTTCCCAAACATGCCTTGTCGGTAATTAAATGGCAACATTCCATCGCGCAACGAAATCCAAAGCCATTCATTATCAATGATTACTGATTTCGAATAAAGTACATTCTCGAAAAGACCAGGATCTTGATTGGGTTCAGATAAATCATTTTTACCAGTAAGCAGATTAACAGATAGAATGTTCTCAGATTGGATTCTGAATAAATGGGAATCAATTGATTTAAAAGAAGCTGTTTTATGCAGTGAATCTAATATCCACGACCTGGTGTTGATGTTGAAGATTACAGTTTGCACTCCATAAAAATGTGCGAGAAACAGATTCCCCGTGCCAGCATCAAAAAAAGCATCACTAATTTTGGTTACTGATTCCTTTAAAACAGGGGCAGCATTCTCAATCCAAATGACATTGCTGCCGTTATACATTCCAACGCCTTTGCCTGATGCCGTAAACCACAAATGATCTTTTTCATCAAAACATACAGGGTAATATCTGCTGCGATCATCGAAAACCCTGTCAATATGAACTATTAGTTTTACAGTATTGTGCATGATGCTGTAGCGACAAATGCCATAATCGCTGCCAATCAGGACATCGCCGTTTTTAGCCTGCAAAAAAGAATAGTTTGTTTTGCCTAATACTTTCCTTTGTTCATAATCGAACTCAAAAATACGTGTGCCATCGTACCTGTAAATTCCATTGGTTGAGCCAAACCATATCACGCCTGTTGTATCCTGAAACATACAGTAAACCCCTGGAATTCCAGCTTTATGAGCTAAATCAAATTCATCGAAGTGATAGCGGCCAATGCCTTGACCAAATGATGCAGTCATCAAAAGCACAAAGAAGGGTAAGCATAAATGAGCCAGTTTATTCATTTCTGATTGCCTTTAAATCAAAACCATAAATCATTAGGTACAGTTTCAAGAATTATCGATAAAGTAATGTTTACTCATTCCGTTTGTCAAACATAAGACTAAAATCAGAATGTACTTGATTTTCATTCGATTTTAATACTTAAAACCGGCATATTCAAAAATCACATTGCTTTTGAATACCTCCTGAAAACGATATAATTCTAAATATTTCTTACTTAAGGTGTTGTATTTTAATGATTTCGAGAATAATATAGCTTGACTGGAAAGTTTATTTCCTACATCGTTTGACGTATTTCAAAACACTTTTTTATATGCGTGCTTTGCAATAACAAATGTTGTACAGATTGGAGATCACGGATGCTTTTTTGGCAGCATTGTCTGATTTCAGTTTAGATGTGCTATCGTTCATATAAATTTAAATCTTTATTGAATTTTTAAACCACTAATACAAAGCAATATATCTACTGAAAATAAAGGATTAACTAATTCATAGAAATTAAAATTCAATAACTAAAAAAATGAAAACTACTTTACTGTTTGTAGGACTTTTTATTACAACTTTATATACATCAGCTCAGGAACCAACGTTACAATGGGCAAAAAGCTTGGGCGGTGTATCAAATGATGTTGGGGAGTCAATCAGGGTTGATGCAGCGGGCAATGTTTATACTGTAGGTTATTTTACTGGCACAGCTGATTTCGATCCGAATGAAGGCATTTTCAATCTTTCATCAGTTAGCTCTCGCGACACATATATCAGTAAGCTCGATGTCGCTGGTAATTTTGTGTGGGCTAAAAGCATTGGTGCGGGGTTAACTGATTATGGACAATTAATGGAAATTGATGCATCAGGCAATATTTATTTTGCGGGTTATTTTTATGGCACAACTGATTTTGACCCAAATGCGGGTGTTTATAACCTTACCACGTCAGGTTCTTCTGATATTTATATCTGCAAACTTACCAGTTTGGGCAACTTTGTTTGGGCAAAAAATATGGGTGGAAGCGACTACGATTTCCCAAATTCATTAGCGCTCGACACAGAAGGCAATATATATACCACAGGGTATTTTATGGAAACTGCTGATTTCGATCCCAATGCAGGAACAGAAAATCTTACTTCGGTTGGTGATGCTGATATTTTTATCAGTAAACTGGATTCATCAGGCAATTTTGTTTGGGCAAAAAGTATGGGAGGAAAGTCATACGAAGAAGGAATATCTATCGAGGTTGATATATCTGGCAGTGTTTATTCTGCCGGAAGATTTAATGACTCTACCGACTTTGACCCGAGTGCAGAAACAACGATTCTTGTTCCTGTTGGAGGCTTTGATATCTATATCAGTAAACTGGATTCGGCGGGTAATTTTGTATGGGCAAAAAATATAGGCGGGCTATCATCTGAGTTCGAAAATTCTATAACTGTTGATGCATCAGGCAATGTTTATACTACTGGTGCATTTAACGATATAGTCGATTTCGACCCGAATGAAGGAACATATATCCTTGAGTCCGGTGGTTCCTCTTCTTATGATGTATTCATTAGCAAGTTAGATGCTTCGGGTAACTTTGTGTGGGCAAAAAATCTGGGAGGTCCCGGAAGCGAAATGGGTTATTCAATTACAGTTGACGCATCCGCCAATGTATATACGACAGGTTCTTTTACCGGAATTGCCGACTTTGACCCTAATGCGGGAATATATAATCTTAATTCAGCTGGTGATAAGGATATATTTATCAGCAAATTAGATGCCTCCGGCAATTTTGTGTGGGCAAAAAGTATGGGTGGGGGTTTGGAAGACATAGGAAAATCGATAGTGGTTGATGCATCTTATAAGGTTTATACCACTGGCTCTTATCAAGGCACAGCCGACTTAGATCCATCTGAAGGAATCCTTAATTTCACATCTGCCGGCGAAATTGACACTTTCATCCATAAAATGTTTCAGGGGACCTTATCAATAAACGAAATTAGTTCCGAATTTTCAATATATCCAAACCCAAGTAAGGGTGAAATAACAATTAAATTATCAGACAACATTGGCAATTGTACACTAAGAGTTAATAATTTATTAGGCGAAGTATTACATAGCGAAATAGTAAGCGGGCAATC
>CANNKD010000099.1 GCA_947505205.1 Bacteroidota bacterium
CTGATGTATATGGTGACGCTTATCCCGTTTTTTATTGTGAATGGCTTGCTTACGGGTTCATTTATTCCGGAGGAAGTTGTGTTTTACGATGATACGCAAAACCTTGGAATACGTCTCGGTACCATACCTGTCGAAGATATGGTTTATGGATTACTGATGTTATTGATGAATGTTACCTGGTTCGAATTTTTCAGAAGCAAGTTCAACCCGAAGGTTAAGCCAACTGACTAAGCAGGAATTTCGCTTCCTTCAAAATAAACCGCATTGCTTTGCTTTGAATCTTCCCCTGTCGGGCTTTGGAAAGCCCAAACTATGGAACTATGGCCATTATATGATCAGAAATATCGGATTGAACCTTTTCGTATTTGATAAAGCCGGTTTCAAGTGTAAAAGCATAAATCTCAATTGGAATTCACGATGAATTAGGTTGCAATTGACGAACAAGTAAATCACTCGTATTATCCACCAACCTTATACCGCATAGCGGATTAACAAACGTAGCCGGATAGTAATGAAAGTTTTACTCAAATAAGCCAGCCTTCAATTAAGAAGTAAAAACAATTTCTACTGTAAAAAGCTAATTCTGAGATATCTGTTCAATTTATTTAGTTGTATTTCCATTTTATTTTGCCTATTTTTGAGGGACATAAACCAAACAATAAACAAGATGTATTACAATTCGCACATTCACACATTTACCGATCAGGATGTTCCGCTGAGGTTAAGACCTAATGCTTTATTTACAAAAACCGTAAAAGCCGTACCAATACATGTTGCGATAATAGCGTGAATTGATACGGTTTTTAAAATGAACAATTTAATTGCTTTAATAATGAAGAAGATAGATAGAGCCTATCTAACCTCTTTGAGAATTATTGTTCCTCCCCAGCCACCCGGATCAGCTAATACATTCGTTGAAATACCAGAATTCGTTTTTGACCAGATACTAACAGTGTGATTTCCCGCCATTAAATAGCGATTTATTGAATAGAGTGTAAGAAAATCTATGGTATTATCTGCTCTTATAGATCCAAGATTTCCATAACTATATTGAAGGCCGTCCACCAGCACTTTAAACTGAATCCCTGATGCGCCATCGAAGATGCCACCACTAAAATTTGACAAAACAGTTATTTCAATATCTGTTTTATCAAGACTTTTTACAAAAGTGAATGGGTCTGTAGGAAATAAGTTTGTCCATTCAGTTCCGACCTCAATATAACCAGAATTTAAACCTGAGAATTGCCAGAAATTAGGCTGATAATCTTCAAAAACCGGATCTGTCTCTGAACAGGATCCTGCGCTTTTGGCAAATTCTGCAAAAGGGACGCTAAGTAGTTCGTTCACAGTGGTAATAGTGTAATTTGAACCACCTTCAATATCCGTCTCAGTTTTTAGAAAAAATGGACCATTTGGCCAATCGATCGTTGAAAAACTTCCTAAAACCGGATCACCATTACCGATAGATAAAGTGACCAATCCATTTACGTTTGTTGTTGCTGTGTGGGATTCAACATAAACCTCTGCGCCGGAAGAAGAACCCTGTAATACGCTTATTTTCATTCCAACATTAGCAGAAACAAGAAGCGAGTTTGATGCATCTCTGATTACTGCCTGATAACTCATTCTTTCGGGAACTTGTGCAAATACAACCATTGTGAGGAAACATGCGATGAGTATTGTAAGTATTCTTTTCATGATTTTTAATTTTTAATGATTTTATAGGTTAATGATTTATTATCTTCTGAGTCAATCCTTAGGAAATATACGCCTGATTTAATATGCATCATTGAAATTACAGTTTCGGATTCGGTAAGTTTTCCCTGACTGATAAGCTCACCAACTGATGAATAAATGTTATAGGTGTATGCATCCTTCAAAAAAGTAGTGCTTTCGACTTTTAATAAAAGCGATTGAACGACCGGATTTGGTGAAACAGTAAGTTTTAATTTATCTGCAGGAATATCATTGATATCCACAAGCTGTGAAATCTCATATGGCTGCTGAACACCTTCTGTAACAGAACCGTTTCCGTCCGAAGCTGAGGCAAAAACCAGTAACCCGATAGAATTACTAACAGAACCATCGCCAGAAGACACATTTCCTCCAGCGGCTGTCACCATTTCCTGTGCATTCAGTCCTGAATAAGCAAACACAACTATCACAATCAGGTAAAGCTTGAAAAATCTTTGTCTCATAATGGTTTTAATTTAGAGTTAATCAATAAAAAGTCGTTTTCTAATTAATAATCAGTAGCTTATATGTTTTTTAAATCCTTAACTTTAAAATTTTTATAGGTAATTGTCTTTTTTTTCATTTATTAATTTAGCAAAAATATACTAAAAAAAAATTAATATTTTCGACAGTTTATAATGGGTTGCTTTGGGTTTATTTCCGGTAAGATTGGATTCATATTCGGTTTTCAATATATTTGCTTGTAATTAGAAATAAGAATTGAACTAACAATGAATTAAATGCGAAGGCTTGCAATTTTTACTTGTGTGGTTATGCTTATTCTGCCTGCTTTTGGTCAGAAAACCGCTGTAACTCCCGATTCGTTGGATTTATTGGAACCACAGATTAAATTAAAACCAGATAGTTGTTTATTACGGTTAAGAGAAATACAGCACAGTGAACCTACATTGTTACCCAAAACCACCTACCTGATTGGAAATTGCTTTTTGAGAAAAAAACAAACTGACAGTGCGGTGTTATATTATATCAAAGCCGAGGATTTGGCTGGAAATGACTCTGAATTACTTGGGAAAATTAATTATGCACTTGGAAATATATTTTTCGAAAAGGCTGATTACAAGCATTCTATCCAATTATACAACAAAACGAATTATTTCCTCGCATCGACAACTGATATGGAGATGAAGTGTTTGCTTAATAATGAATTAGGAAATGCTTATTTAGCTATCAATCAAACAGATTCTGCCCTTTTCTTCTTCAGTAACGCTTTAACTTATGCAAATGTTTTTGGAGAAAAAAAGTTGGTAGCCCGGACACTCAATAATTTAAGTATTACCTATTACAAGCTTGGTAATTTTGAAAAAGCGATCGAATGGCAACTACAAGCAATTTCGATAAAGGAACAATTGCCTGACACCATCAGTCTGGCAACTTCACTCAATAATATTGGTTCATTTTTTATTAAACTCGACAATTATAATGATGCCAAGCGATATCTCACACGGGCATACCAATTGATGTCGAATCAACAGAATGGAAAAATAAAGGGATATTCGACTATGAATCTTGGAATTTGCTACAAGATGCTGAATAACAACGATTCTGCATTATATTTCTACCACCAGGCCCTTGAAATTTATACCAATCTTGAATTAAAAAGTAGTATTGGAAAAATATATTCCAACTTGGGTGGATTGTATGAGGCAAAAAAAAATTATGACAAAGCACTGGAGTACATGATTTTATCACTCGAAATTGGTAAATCAATGAATTTAATTGAAGAAACAGCCATAAGAAATAGAAATATTGCCAACGTTTATCTTTTGTTGAATAAGCCGGATCTTGCACGCGATTATATATTGGAGGCACAGAAAGGCGCCTCCTCGCTAAAATCTATGGAATTGAATATGGAAGTGTTCAATACGCTGTCGGACTATTATGAAAAAGTTGGGAATTATAAACTGGCATTTCACTATTTCAAGGAAAACAAAAAAGTTACCGATTCTCTTTTTGCAGAAGGAAACGTACATCATATTAATGAGTTAAACATCATATACGAAACCGAAAAAAAGGATAAAAACATTGTGAACCTGCTCGATCAAAAACGTATCAGCGATTTGACAATCAAACAAAAAGAGGATGCGTTGTTTAGGCAAAGACTGATTTTATTTTCTACTATACTCGTTGCAGCATTGGTATTTCTTACTATGTATCTTGGATTTACCCGTTACAAACTGAAAGAACGGAATGCACGCGAGATTCTTGCCCGACAAAAATCAGATCTCGAACAAAGGATGTTGCTTTCACAAATGAATCCGCATTTCATCTTTAATTCTTTAGGCTCCATTCAAAATTTTATTGGCCACCACGACCCATCAAAAGCCCAACTTTTCCTTTCAAAGTTTGCAAAATTGATGCGTTCAATTCTCGAAAATTCACGTCAGCAGTTTATTCCTGTTGAGGAAGAAAAAGAAGCACTTTTATTGTATCTTGCGCTTGAAAAAGAACGTTTTCCGGGTAGGTTTGATTATAAAATTGACATTCAAATGGATGAACCAGAATTTATATTAATTCCGCCAATGATGGTGCAGCCATTTATCGAAAATGCTATTCTACATGCATTTACAAATTCTGATAAAAAAGGGCAACTGCTTGTTGAATATAAGATAGAAAATGAAATGATACAATGTTGCATAACCGACAATGGTGTTGGAAGACATAAAAGTGCTGAAAACAAAAAAGCCGGATCCACACATAATTCTCTGGGCAGCACGGTGGTATCGGAGAGAATTGAGCTGCTCAGAAAAGAGTTTCTCTGCGATGCTTCAATTGTTTACCATGATCTTGAATTAGCTGCTGGAACTTTAAGTGGGACAAAGGTTGTAATGAATTTACCATTTAAAGAAAGAGAAAGTTAAACCATGATTAGAGCAATAATTGTTGACGATGAACGCCATTTCAGGGAAAACCTGATTTCTATCATCAAAGTTCATGCGAAAGATATTGAAGTGGTAGCTGAGGCTGGTAGTGTTGCTGAGGCAGTACTTCTAATTCAACAGGAACGGCCACAATTGCTTTTTTTAGATGTACATCTGCCCGATGGACTTGGTTTTGATGTGCTTGAAAAGATTAATTACCGCAATTTCAGAATCATATTTACCACGGCTTATGATAATTATGCAATTACTGCCTTTAGGTTTAATGCGATTGATTATATTTTGAAACCCGTTGATGCTGAATTAGTTATTGAAGCATTGGAAAGAGTAAGGAAACAACCACTGTTATCCCTAGGATCTGAGGATCGGTTAAAAGACTTATTGAATAAGAACCTATTGGAGAGAAAAAAGATTACCCTTCCAACAATTGAAGGAATTACAATACTTAATATAAATGAAATTATAAGATGCACTGCTGATGGTAGTTATACTACTTTTTATACTGTTGGCGGACGTAAAATCGTTGTTTCAAGGTCAATAAAAGAATATGACGAATTGCTTGCGCCATTTAACTTTTTCAGGGTTCATCAATCACATCTTGTAAACCTGAATTTTGTTGAACAATTTCTTAGAGAAGATGGAGGAACTCTCATTATGGTCGATGGCAGTAGGATTGAGGTGTCGCGCAGACGTAAAGAACAACTAACATTATTGATTCAATCATTATAAACTTCATTTTTAACTAAACCGATAGCTAATACATTTCGGTTTAGAAATCGTGAAATCCATCCTCAAATCATATTGATTTTCAATTAATTCCAAACTTAACCGAGCAAGTTGGGCTTCGTGCGATTTTATTCTACCCAATATTCAAATTCTATTCAGATTTAAAAGTCTGATAAACGGAAAAGGAATATACCGATTAAAAACCCAAATGAACCAAATATCAATCTGACCCAACCGGATTTAAAAAAAGCATTGCTATTTCGTATTTCGATAACTATATTTGTACTTTAATTATAATTTTTCTTTCGATTCTAGGAGACTGTCTAAAAATGTTCAAACCAAATTTATTTATTAAAAAGCGTGTTTTGCCACCTTGAACGGAGTCCCCACCTGCATCGGGCTGGGAAATGTGGCAAAGTTGAATTGCTTTTTTAATACATAAAATTGCTTTTTTGATTGTATGGGGAACTTCCCTGCCGATGCAGGCGGGGACTCCTTTCAGTCTGACAAAGGACTCACTCAGTCTAAATGTATTTGTGATTCAGCCAATAATTACAAATTTAGACAGCTTCTAAGCTTTTCATTACATATTTTTAGAATCATTCAAAAGTAGTCAAAATATTGAATAAGAATAGTATGGATAAAATTTAAAATGATGAAAAAATTAACAAATTTGAAAAAACTGCTAATTGTATTTTTGGTTTGTCTGGTATCCAATCAAATATCATTCACCCAAACTATTCCTCAAATAATCAGCTTTCAGGGAAAGTTGCTCGAAAGTGGTGTTGCGGTAACAGGTACACGTAATATCACTTTTAGTTTTGTTGGAACAGCATGGTCCGAAACTCATGCAGCAGTGTTGATAACCAATGGTTTATATTCAGTTGTTCTAGGTTCGGTAACGCCGATCCCGGTATCGGTTTTTGATGACCATAGTACGGCTACGCTTCGCGTCACGGTCGGAACAGATGTTTTATCTCCCGATATTTCACTTAGCTCTTCAGGCTATGCTTACAAATCAGAAAAAGCCAGTGAATCGGACAATGCAATAACCGCGATCACTGCCAATAACACATTGGCAATTAGAGGTATAGCTGTAAGCTCAGATTCGCCATTGGGAAATCAATTTCTGCGCTTCAATGGAACGGAATGGGCACCAAACAATGGCGACTGGCAACTAAATGCGCCAAATCATCTGCTTAGCCTAAATGAAGGGAATGTTTATATCGGAAACCTGATAGGAAACGGAAAACTGAGTGTTTATGCCACAGCACAGACAGGAATTGCAATACGCACAACGGGCAATTTAGGCCTTGAATCTCAAATGGAATCAGCCACAAATGGAACAGGATTAGGTTATGGAAACTCAAAGGCTGCTGTTCTGGGATACGCTTATAATGGTCGTCAATACCATTATGGCGTGGCTGGATACCGCAGCTCTTTCGGCGAAGGAAACTCAGCCGGTGTTTATGGAGCAGTCAGTATTGCTGCCAATCCTGCTGCATGGGGCGCATTAGGATATGAAGACACAGAATTAGGTTGGTGGGGAGGTTATTTCCATGGTAATTTATTTACTGATGGTCAGTTGAAGATAACCGGAGGTTCTCCGGGGACGGGAAAAGTGCTTACTTCTGATGCAAATGGATTAGCCAGTTGGGTAACAGGTGCTGTAAGTTCGCAATGGGTTACTTCGGGCCAAACAATTTATTATAATCCGGCCGGAGGCAGTGGTTATGTTGGAATCGGTATTGAAGCCCCAACAGCTGCCTTGCATGTTAAAACCGGTGATGTTAGTGCTAATTTTCACGCCATGGAGGTTGAAAATACAACTACATCTTCGGCTGCTGATAATCTTTATGGTATTTATGGAAAAATCAACAGCACCTCTGATTATGGGGCAAACGCTGCGGTTGTGGGTTTTGCTGCCGGAACAACTGGTGGTGGAATTGGCGTAAGAGGTATATCGGCTGGTAATTTAGGTATTGGGGTTTATGCCGGAACTTCAAGTGATTCAGATAATTCCAAAGCCCTTATGGCTGTAGCAAGTACTGACAATAGTTATGCAGGATATTTTTTAAATGGCAAAAGTTATTTCAGTGGTAAGGTCGGTATAGGAACTTCTACACCGGCATATAAGGTTCAAATTACTGGTGAAGATGTTACCTATTCGGGTACTATGCTGGATGTTGAAAATACAGCTTCGGGCATGGACGATTTCTCCATGGCTGTTCAGGCTAAGATCAATACTACTGCTTCTGTCAATGCAGGAACAGCTGTTAACGGGATATCGGCAAATGCTGTTGGTGGAGGTATCGGGGTATCGGGAAGAACTGCGGGAATTTCTGGGAAAGGGATTGTTGGTATTGCTTCTCATGTCACCGGTACGAATTATGGAATTTATGGACGAACATTCAGCTCTTCAGGATTTGCGGGATATTTCCTTGGAGGCAAAAACTACTTTGAAGGAAATGTTGGCATAGGAACTGATACCCCATCCTATAAACTTCAGGTTTCAGGATCTTATTCAATATCCGGAGGGAGAATTCTTGACGTTGAAAATACTTCAACTTCTTTACTTTCTAATATTGGTGCTATCTATGGTAAAATCAATACTACAGCAACATTAAGTGCTGGATCAGCAGTGCATGGATATTCTGCAGCAACCTCAGGAGCCGGAATAGGCGTAAAAGGCGAAAGTGATGGTTCAACTGGTAAGGGAGTAATGGGGGTTGCATCAAGTGCTACAGGAACAAATTATGCTATTTATGGAAGTGTCACAAGTTCTGATGGTTATGCAGGATATTTTACAGGTGGACGCAATTATTTTAGCGGTTTTGTTGGAATTGGAACCAGTGCCCCTGAATACAAATTGCATGTTACCAGTAGCAATCTTAATACTATGTATGTGGAAAATACCAACGAATTTGGGGGTGCAGTTTCATTTGTGGCTTCAGGAGCAAACCTAATGCAATTGCGCAATAGCGGAAGCGGTTTACTGATGGCAGGTTATAATGCGACTTTAAAAGTTGCAGATCTCGAAAACAACGGAACATTCAATCTTTATAACAGTGGCAATACCAAAACTATTAAGCTTGACGCCGAGGAGTTAGGAACAGGTGACGGGGCACAAATTTCTTTATGGAATGGTGCAGGTACTGCAACTATTCTGTTGGATGCAGATGAAGACGGAGTAGGACGTGTAAGAGCCGATGGTGCATTTATTGGCGGAACAGAAGTTCAAACTGATGGAACGATTATAATCAGAAATGGAAGTGATGTAGCAACTATTAAGATTGATCCTTCAGAAAGTGCTCCGGCCGAAGGCGGACAGATTTCGCTCTGGAATGCCGCTGGTGTAGCTTCGATTCTTATTGATGGTGATTTCAATAATACCGGTAAAGGAAGAATCAGTACCAACGAATTGGAAATAACAGGTGGAGCTGATATTGCAGAACCATTTTTAGTGAATAATGTGGATGAAATTGAACCCGGAACAGTTTTGAGTATTGATCCTTTACATGCTGGTCAATTGAAAATTGCCAGTGATTCGTACGATCGTTGTGTTGCCGGAATTGTGAGTGGGGCAAGCGATATTAATCCCGGATTGGTTTTGAAACAAACTGGCACACAAGCCGATGGTAAACACCTTGTTGCGCTTACAGGTCGCGTTTATTGCAAGGCTGATGCCAGCAAAAAACCTATTAAACCCGGCGATTTGCTCACCACATCCGATCTGCCCGGATTTGCCATGGCAGCAACTGATTTAAGTCGTTCACAAGGAGCCATCCTTGGCAAAGCAATGACCGGTTTGGAAAGTGGACAGGGTTTGATACTTGTTTTGGTTACGCTTCAATAAAATACTCAAATGAAAAATGTAGCATTTTCTTTCGTTATTTTCTTCCTGTCAGGATTGTTTACCCATCTTGAAGCGCAGAAGATATTGCAGGATAAGCAACTGATCCTTGATACAGCCGGAGATCTATTCAACGGAACTGCTCAGTTTAAGTTTTTGATTAGCAGTGGCGAAACGGTTCTGTGGTCAAACGATGGAAGCTGTACAACCCTGTCCATGCCATCCCAATCCGTTGTTCTTGATGTCAAAGACGGTATTTTTAAAGCGAATCTGGGAACTCCGCCTATGAAAATTTTCTATAAAGAATTGATCCACTATTATGCAGATCCTATTCTTACAACGTGGGTGAACTGCGGAAATGGGTTCTCGAAACTCAATTCTTATTCCATTTTTCCTGATGATTTTAAAGAATCAATTGAAAATCATAATGCTTTTGAAGTGAATAAACCTAAGAAAGAAATTCCTCAGCTTGTCGGATATTCTTGCATTAGAAATAATGAAGAAGAAGAAAAAAGTGGAAAAGAAGCTACCAATCCTGATGGATGGGTAGAGCAATGGAAATTGATGCATGCTGGAAAAGACGGGAAAATTCCATTTGATGGATTGGTCAAGGCTAAACAACATATCGATCAAATGCCTGCCAACAAAGATGCCGGAATTACTACATGGGAATGGCTCGGACCAGGAAATATTGGTGGAAGAATTAGGGCTATTGCAATAAAACCTACCAATCCTGATATAATTTTTATTGGAAGTGTGGCAGGCGGTATATGGAAAAGCATTGATGCAGGAAGTTCATGGACGGTTGTTAATGACTTTTTGCCCAATCTTGCTGTAACTTCCATTGTTTATGATCCAACAAACCTGAATAATATGTATGCCTCAACAGGTGAAGGATTCGATAATCTAGATGGCTTGCCTGGTGCTGGGATTTTTAAAAGTGTTGACGGTGGAACAAATTGGTCTCAATTGGCCAGTACCAACAGCGTGGATTTCGCTTATGTGAACAGGTTGGCACACCATCCTGATAGTACTGGAATTTTATTTGCTGTCACAAGTTATCCGGGTCAAATTGTGAAATCGATTGATGGTGGTGGTTCATGGACTGTTGTTTTGACCTCTAGTGACAATTTTCTCGATGTGAAAATTAGTCCCCACAGCCCTTATAATTTATTAATTGCTGGCACACAGGGTTTTGCAACTAATTTTGGGGAAGTTTATATCTCAACTGATTGGGGTAAAACATGGACATTAAAAACAACTGGCACTGAAAATGAATTACCTAATGATTTTTTGCGGTCTGAAACAGGTTTCTGTTTGAGCAATGCAACCAAAATATATTTAAGTAATGGTCGGAACGATGGGGAAATCTGGCAATCGGATGATCAAGGTGTAAGCTGGGTAAAAAAATGTACAGGATTTGATTATCTTGGCAATCAGCAATGGTATTCACATACAATTTGGGTCGATCCAACCAACAGCAACAATTTGGTAGTTGGAGGTATTGATCTTTGGCGAAGCATCGATGGTGGTACAACCCTGACAAAAATCAGCAGATGGCAGGATTATCACAACAATGGCGCGGCCAACTCTGCCCATGCCGATCAGCATATTATCATTTCACATCCTGATTACAACGGAACAACCAACAGAACTGTATATTTTGGTAATGACGGAGGAATTCAGAAAGCAAACGATGTGATAACAGTTTCGGAAAACGCTGGTTGGACAAATCTATCTGGAACTACTCTTGGAATTACCCAGTTTTATGGAGGTGCTGCCAGTCCGGATGGAAGTGTTATTTGTGGAGGGGCACAGGATAATGACCAACTCCGATACCATGAATCCGGAGATTGGAGTGGAGCCGGACAATGGTTTCAGTCTGAAACCGGCGATGGTGGCTATGCTGCCATTGATCCAACAAACTCTTCGGTTCAATATTCTGAATATGTTTATCTTGATATAACCAAATCAACAAATGGCGGTGATACTTGGGTTAGTGCGGTAAATGGCTTAACCGATGCCGGAAATAAAAGCACAGCACTGTTTATTGCTCCGTTTGTGATGGATCCAAATGATCCGGATATTCTTGTTGCAGGAGGAAACAGTATATGGAGAACAATAGATGCTGGTGCAAATTGGTCAACAATCCGTTTTGGAAGTAATAAATGCACAGCAATTGATATTGCGAAAGGAAATTCAAATATAATTTGGATAGGTGATCCTTTTGGAAATGTTAAAGTTACAACTGATGCCGGTGTTGCAACCCCAACATGGACCGATGTGGACGACGGAGCCACTCCATTACCCGATCGTTATGTAACCGACATTGCCATAAATCCCATTAATAGTAACGAAGTTTATGTAACTTTTGGTGAATATCAGGCTGATAACGTTTGGTTTACATCTGATGGCGGGACAAACTGGTTTAACAGATCTGGCACTGCTCCCAATGATTTGCCTGCCCTTCAGGTGAATACGGTAAGAGTTCATCCACGAAACAGCAATTATATTTACATTGGAACCGATTTGGGAGTATTTGCATCTGAAGATAAAGGTCTGAATTGGGCTATCGAGCCCCGTTATCCTGGACAAAACAATGAACTTCCGGCCAATGTGGCAGTGAGTGAACTTTTCTGGCAAGGTGATGATTATCTGATCGCTGCTACACATGGCCGTGGTATGTACAGAGCCAATCCAATCTCCACAATTTATGTTGATAAAAATGCCTCACCTGGCGGAAATGGCTCAAAACTAACTCCATACCAGACTGTTACAGAAGCTGTAAATGCTGCAA
>CANNKD010000100.1 GCA_947505205.1 Bacteroidota bacterium
AAAATATCAGTTGCACTTTTATTCGCTTCCATGATTACAGAAATTTGTTTGATTATTATTTTACTGAAAAAGGCAAATTTAAAGTAATTTGTAAAGCCAGAAGCAAGGCAACCGCAGCCTGTCAGAAAAAATGTAAATTTGTACTGATTCTAAATTAAACTTATGTTGTCTCTCATTGCACTTCAGAAAATATTTTCAAATCTTTATAAAGACTATACAGGAAAAGAATACCTTTCTATTGTCCCAATTGCCGAATCAGGTTCTGCAAGGAAATATTTCAGAATTTGCGGATTAAACGATTCATATATTGGCACTTACAACGACAATATTTTGGAAAACAGGTCATTTTTCTCCTTGTCAGAAACCTTTGCTGATTTTAACTTACCGGTTCCAAAAGTATTGGCCAAATCGGAAAATGAACTTTGCTATTTACAAACTGATTTTGGTGATATCAGTTTATTTGATATCGTTCAGCAAGAAATTATAAATGGAACATTTTCAGATAGACTTATTCAATTGTATAAAGAATCAATATTATATCTTATTCAATTTCAAGTTATTGCCACTCAAAAAATCGATTATTCAAAATGTTTCCCTTCAGCAATTTTCACAAAACAGGCCATTTTCGATGATTTAGAATATTTCAAATACTATTTCGTAAAGTTACATCCACAAATACAGTTTAATGAAGCTTTGCTGAGTACCGATTTTGAAAATTTCGCGAATTTCACCGCCAATACTCCCGGAAATCATTTCATGTTTCGCGATTTTCAATCACGAAATATCATGGTTAAAGATGATAAACTATATTTTATTGATTTTCAGGGAGGTAGAAAAGGTCCTTTGCAGTACGATTTGGTTTCGTTGCTGTTTCAGGTGAAAGCCCAGATGCCTGATCCAGTGCGGGAGGAATTACTTGGGTTCTATTTGAAAGAGATTAATAAATATATCAAATTTGACGAAAATGAATTTCTAACATATTATAAATCATTTATTTATCTGAGATTATTTCAGGTATTGGGAGCTTATGGTTTTCGCGGACTCATTCAAAAAAAGAGTCATTTCATTGATAGCATTCCTTTTGGTTTGGAAACATTACAAGTATTTTATCACAAAAATGGTTTTTCAGGAAAATATCCTGAAATTGAAAGAATTATGACTCAACTGTCAGCATTAAACAACGTTTATCCAATAAATAATTCAACTAAAAACACAGCATTAATTGTACAAATCAGCAGTTTCTCTTACTTAAAAAAAGGAATTCCATTTGACACTTCGGGAAACGGAGGTGGGCATGTTTTTGATTGTAGAGCATTACCAAATCCGGGCAGAGAAGTCAAATATAAATTACAAACAGGTAAAGATCAGGATGTTATTGATTTTTTGAATGCTAAAGATGAGGTTTCTGATTTCTTCGAAAACATCAAAAAAATCTGCCATCAAAGTATCTCAAATTATGCTGAACGTGGCTTTAATTCCCTAATGATTAATTTCGGCTGCACAGGAGGACAACATCGCTCTGTTTTTTTAGCCGAGAAAACCTTTGAATGGGCAAAAAAACAATTTCCAGAAATTAATTTCCAACTCCAACATACTGAAATAACATAAGTTAATAATGACAAAGACGAGATGTAAGTTGAAAAAAGAAAAGAAAAAGAAAGTCATTAATCTTGATGCATATATTTGCTCGAAGTGTGCTTTAACAGCAAACGAAAAGAATGAACTTTGCAAACCTGACAAAAAATGATGCAGGAAACCAGAAAAAGTGCGTTGATTTTAGCTGCCGGAATTGGCAGCCGACTCAAAGAATTAACCATTTCAAAACCCAAGGCATTGATCGAAATTAACGGAAAAACCTTGCTTGAAATTGCCATCAATAATTTAATAATCAACGGTTTCAATCATATTGTTATCAACGTTCACCACCATGCAAATCAGATTATTGATTTTGTGAATATCCATAATTTTTTTGGTATAGAAATAGAAATCTCTAACGAAAGCGATATGCTTTTAGATACTGGTGGCGCACTCCTGAAGGCTTTACCCTTGTTCAGTCAATCTGAAATTGTGCTGGTTCACAATGTCGATATTGTTTCAAACATCAATTTGAAAGTAGTATTTAAATCATTTCAAAATGACACATCGGATGCCTTACTGCTGTGCAGAAATAGGGAAAGCAGTCGAAAGTTCATGTGCACGAAAGATCAAACGTTGATTGGCTGGAGAAACAAAATAACAGGTGAAAAAAAAATGATTAAGGGCAAAGCTAATGATTATCAAGAAGTTTCATTTTCAGGCATTTACTTTATCCGACCACAAATTCTTTCAAATTTTAAAATTGAAAAATGCTCGATCATTGATATTTTCCTAAAACTTGCAGAGAATCATTGCATTAAATGCGAAGTCGATGATGATGGTTATTGGTTCGATTTGGGAAAAAAAGAGGATTTAAAACAAATTTCACAAATGATTACAACACTATAATACAAGCCAATGGAAACTTTTTTAGGTAAAGTTGCTTCTTATTTGCTGGAAAACTATCAAAACAATTTGTCTGAAATTACGGTTGTTTTCCCAAATCGCCGTGCCGGACTGTTTCTTAAAAGGGAGTTTGCCGAACGGATTACAAAGACAATTTGGCTTCCTAAAATTACCACTATTGAAGAAGCGCTGCAAAATTGGACAGGCTTTCAGTTATCTGATCCACTAAATCTTCGACTTGAATTACTAAAAATCCATCACCAACTTTTCCCAAACGATCTGCAATCTATCAGCGAATTTAGCGGTTATGCAGAATTATTCATCAATGATTTTGACGAAATAGATCAGTATCTTGTTGATTCACAAAAACTTTACACTTACCTTTCTCAAGCAAAAGCGCTGGAGTTATGGCATATTGATGGCACCGATCTTCGACCATCTGAAATTAAATTTCTTGCTTTTTATCAATCGATCCACGATTATTACAGCGCGCTTAAAAACAATCTAACCATTAAAAAATCAGGCTATCAGGGAATGTTGGCCCGAATGCTTGCCGAACTTGATGTTGATGCATTAATTAAGAAAATCGGATCAGAAAAAATAATATTCGCAGGTTTTAATGCTCTTACACCAGCTGAAGAAAAAATCATCCTTGGATTGCAAAAAGAAAATAAAGCCGAACTTTTATGGGATATTGATTCATATTATTTAAAGGCAAATAATTTTGAATTACCAGAAGCTGGATATTTCATCAGAAAACACCTTTCGAATCACCACAAAAATGATCCAATTCATTGGATATCAGACAATTTACTTACACAATCAAAAAAAATAATTATTACTGCAGTCCCAGGAAACGTCGGGCAATGTAAGGTTCTTGGAAATAATTTAGTAAACCAGGCGAATTTTGAACAAACTGCGGTTGTTTTGGCCGACGAAAATCTTTTGATACCAGCGATCAATTCAATACCCGAGAATGTTGGTAAATATAACGTCACGATGGGATTGCCGTTTTCAAAGAGTATCATTTACAATTTCATCATGAAACTATTTGAAATACAAGATGTTAAAACAAATACTAATCCTAAAAACGAATTGTATTTATGGTCCTTATTGCGATTACTCGATCATGATTTTTTCAGTCAAATATTGCATGATCAAGCGTTTAATACACTAAAAAAAATCAGACAATCACTTGCAAAAAGCGGTAAATTATTTGTTCAATCGGCTGATATTCTGTTAGATAATCCTGCAAACAACGAATTATTGTCCTTTCTGAATCAAATTATTGAACCTTGGGAAAACAGTTCAGTTAAAGGATTAAAACAAATACAGAATATCCTCGAAATAAGCATATTATTTGCAAAATCAAGAAAAGGAAACGAGACAAATTTTCTACTTCTGAATCAATTTAGTGCCGGAATAAGGATTTGTAATCGATTAGCGGCCTTGGTTTCAGAAAACGAATCTTTGATTGATTTGAAAAGTATTAAAATGATAATCAAGCAGATAGCTCCATCTTACGCAATCAATTTTTTTGGTGAACCACTGAGTGGTTTGCAATTGATGGGGTTGCTCGAATCACGTAATCTCGATTTTAAAACATTGCATATTCTATCGGTAAATGAAGGTTGTTTACCCGCCGAAAAACACAATAATTCCTTTATACCGTTCGACATTCGTCAATCGTTTTCTTTGCCTACCTATTCGCACAAACAAGCAGTTTTTGCTTATCATTTTTTCAGGTTATTGCAATCTCCTGAGAACATTTTCATTTATTATAATACCGAATCAGGAGAGTTGGGAGGAGGAGAAAAAAGCAGATTTATTTTACAACTTTGCAAGGAACTTGCCTCGCTGAATCCAAAAATTGAAATTGAAGAAAAGATCAGTATTATTCCGCTGAACGAAGCGGTTTTAAATGATCCCATTGAAGGAATTAAAACGCCTGAAATTTTACAAAAGATTAAATTTAAAGCTGTTAAAGGATTCTCTGCTAGTAGTTTATCTACATACCTAGGCTGTCAATTAAAATTTTATTTTGTCGAATTGCTGGAAATTCGCGAACAAACTGAAGAAGATGAAATAATCGGGTCAAATACCATTGGAAACATTCTGCATCTTGCCCTTAAACAACTTTATGAGGGAAAATTAAATCAGAAATTAGATAAAACAACCTATATTGACTCAGAAAAATATCTTTTCAACGCCTTTAAGAAAGAAACCAATTTACCAATTCCTGAATTGGGTAAGAACAAACTAATTTATGAGGTGATAAAAAAAATGTGGGAAGATTTTATCAACCATGAACAACAACTCCTCAGTCAAAATAACGACATATTTGTACTTTTCGTCGAAAAATATTATGAAAATTTATCAACGATAGAAATTGATAATGAACCCCTTATATGGAAATTGAAAGGAACTATCGACCGGATTGACCATTTTGGATCTTCCATTCGAATTATTGATTATAAAACCGGAAAAGTAAAAGAAAATGATGTTAGTATCAAGGATTTCAATATAGAAAGTTTCGAAAAAAAACCAAAAGCTTTACAATTAGTAATCTATTATTATTTGTATCTGAAAAATAACCCAACACTTTCAGTAGAAGTAATACAAACCGGAATTTACAAATTATTGCGTTCAGAAGCAGGATTGCAACAACTTATTTTTCCACAAATAATTGACAATCAAGATATATTAACTGTTATTGAAGATCTCTTAGTCAATATCGTAAGTGAAATATTTAATCCTGAAATAAATTTTTCACAAACCAACAACCACGATAATTGTAGTTATTGCAGTTTTATTGAACTTTGCAACAGACAATCAAAAAAAGATTTTAATTAGGCAAAAACATTATATTTGCTCTGAATAATTTGGATACTTAAGTAAACTCAAAAGCAGTTGTTATGAACCAGAAACCAAAGTTTAATGTATTAATCGTAGATGACCGACCTGAGAATCTCTTAACCATGGAAGGTATTCTAGAGAATGAAGGTTTATCAATTCTTAAAGCAAATTCTGGAAACGAAGCATTAGGTATAATGCTGGAACACAATGTTTCGTTGGTTTTGATGGATGTGCAGATGCCCGGTATGGATGGATTTGAAGTTGCCGAAATTATGCGAAGTACCGAGAGAACAAAATTCATTCCTATCATTTTTGTTACTGCAATCTCCAAACAAAGGCAACATATTTTCAAGGGTTACGAATCGGGAGCGGTTGATTATCTTTATAAACCATTGGATATGGAGATACTTCAAAGTAAAATAAAAGCATTTATCGAATTCTTTCAACATAAAAACGCACTCGAAGAAACAACGCGTAAATTAGAAAAAACAATTGCTGAACTCAATGATTCAAAGCAAATTGCAGAAGAAGCCACATCAGCCAAAAGTGCATTTTTGGCAACCATGAGTCACGAAATCAGGACACCGCTTAACGGGATAATCGGCATGGCCGACCTTGGATTGATGGATGATGAAATAACCAATTCACAACGCGAAAGATTCCTCGATATTAAAAACTCAGGCGAATCGCTACTCGATATTATTAACGAAATTTTAGATATTTCAAAAGTTGAAGCAGATAAACTCGAACTGGAAGAAATCGAATTCAGCATTCGTGATGTAGTCGAAAAAGTAGTCAACTTATTGGCTGTAAAGGTTTTTCAGGAGAAACTTGAATTTATTTGTGAAGTTGACCCTACCTTACCAGATATTATCATCGGTGATCCACTTCGTATCCGGCAGATTTTGATTAACCTTCTCGGAAATGCAATCAAATTTACAGACCAAGGTGCTGTTGGAATTTATATCCAAATGCTCGACCTGGTTGAAGAACAGGTTTCAGTTGAGTTTTCTGTCAGGGATACCGGGATCGGAATTCCTCAGGATAAAATTGATCGGCTCTTTAAATCATATTCGCAGGTAGAGTCATCAACCACGCGGACACATGGCGGAACCGGACTTGGTTTAACCATCTCACAGAAACTTGTAAATTTGATGGGAGGACATATTAAGGTTGAAAGCGTTACAAACGAAGGCAGTAATTTTTACTTTAAATTAAACATGATTCTTGGCGAACAGAAAGACCGGCCATGGAAAATCATTCTTGAAAAACCAACCGATAAATACAATGTACTTATCATAGGTGACCAAGAAAAATCTATGCATGTAATCGAATCATTATTTGATTGTTGGGGAATAAACAGCAGAGTCATAAATAACTGTAAAGATAGCTTTAATCTTCTTGAAAATGAAGAATATGATTTAATTTTAATTGATTATTTTCTTAAATCAATGACCGGAGTTGAGGCCGCTGAAAAAATTATTGAAAAATTAAATGAAAAAAAACAGCCTAAGATTGTACTTCTGTCGCCAAGTAAAGCAAATATTGAATCATTAAAACTTCAAAAAGCGAAAAAATTCGATTTTTTGACAAAGCCGGTACTTCAAAATAGCCTTAAAGCATTTTTGATTGATAAATTTGGACGTGGAGATCAGAAGGTTAGGAAAGATATCACAAAAGTTGTTGTACAAAAGGCGGCTGAAGGAGCTGTTAAAATTCTCGTAGCAGAAGACCAGATTATCAATCGCAAAATAATAACTCAGTTACTTGAGAAAAAGGGATGGAATGTAAGAGTTGTCGAAAACGGGAGATTGGCCTTTGAAGAAGCCAAAGCGAATGAATACGATATCATTTTGATGGATGTACAGATGCCCGAGATGGATGGTTTTGATGCGACCAAGCAGATTCGAATATTTGAGGAAGGCAAAAATGTTCATATTCCAATCGTAGCAATGACGGCTCATGCCATGAAAGGCGACCGCGAAAAATGTATTGAATCCGGCATGGATTTTTATATTACGAAACCCGTAAATCCGAATGAACTTTACGAAACCGTTGAAAAGTTTAAGAGATCGAGAGATTAAAAATTATACGTAGAAAATTATTTTAAATTCATGGAAAACCTTGATTATAATACCGCCAGTACTTGGCAAAAGATTAAACTTTCGTTTAATTCCTGGCGGTATATTGGTGTTGGAAAGTCGTTATTAATTTGGTTTCTGGCTATTTCAATTATCCCGTTAGCATCAATCAGCTTCATCAATTTCCTCAATGCATACCACGGTCTAACTGTAGTAGCTGAGAAATCACTTAATACAACTTCTCAACTTCGTGTAGAATATATCAACACATTCTTTAAAGAAATCGTAGATTTTCTCGAATTTAACAGCCATCAGAAAGCTGATATTGAATTTATTAAAAATCTTAAAAGTGGCTATGAGCATAATGATAATGATTTTAACAAATTTGCAAAAAGTGGAGAATGGGCTAAAATTTCCTTTGTTCAGCATGACGAATTTAAGGATCTTGTAAAAAAGAATGGTTACTACGACGTTTATTACCTTGATAATGAAGGAAATATACTATTTAGTTTAAAGGAAGAAGCCACTTTAGGAACGAATATATTTACCGGAGATTACCGATTAACGCACTTTGCCACCAGTTGTAGAGATGCGATTGAAAATCAGAAAATTCAGTTTTCAGATCTTGAATTTTTTGATCCATCTTTCAAAAAATTATCAGGTTTTTTTGTACAACCAGTTATAGATGAATCAAATACAGTTATTGGCTTGATAGCTCTTCAAGTTACCATGGACCGAATTAATCAAATTATTTGTCAAGATGCAGGATATGGCGAAACCGGACAAGCTTATATCGTTGGCAAAGACCGATTGCTTCGCTCAGCTATGCGTTTTGGAGCTGAAAATGAGATACTTGTAAAAATAATTGACAATCAGAAAATAAAAGATTGGCTTTTCTTTTTACAGCATCAAAACAATCCAAATATGCTAAAATCAGCAGAACTGGATGAAGAAAAAGTTTCAACTTACGACTCTGATGGCCAAAAGAAATATGTTCTTGGAATTTACCGAAACTTAAATTATTTACAACAGCTGGGTATAAATTGGGTATTGATAGAAGAAATAGAACATTCTGAAGCCTTTGCTTATGCACGTAAGCTATCCGATATTGTTAAAATTTCATTTATTATAACTTTCCTCCTCGTTTTCTTCACTTCTATTTTGGTAACACGTTGGTTTGTAAATCCTATCAAACAGCTTTCATCATGGGCAAAACTTGTTGCAATCGGGCATTTAAATCCCAAAACAATTAAAGCTCCGAATAATGAAATAGGCGAAATGGTTGACACCTATAACCGGTTGGTTAATTCACTACAATCCTATGCAAATGTTGCGAAAACAATGGCACGTGGTGATTTTAATGAAGTTGTTGAAATAAGAAGTGAAAACGATACACTTGGCATCTCGATGAACCAAATGGTTGAAAGTTTCAAACAGGTTGTAGAACAGGCAAACCGCATCGCAACAGGTGATTATAGTATTACTGTAATTCCCCGAAGCGATAAAGATACCTTGAATATTGCCTTGATTTCGATGGTAAATACACTGCATAAAAATGCAATATATAACAAAGAGCAAGATTGGCTTAAGACAGGAATAAATCGGTTAGATGCAGAATTAAGCGGCCAAAATGATTTGAAAGGTCTGACGAATAAAATAATCAATTTCCTCTCTCAATATCTTGAAAGTCAAATTGGTATATTCTATTTGCTTGATAAAGATACTAAAATATTCAAATTATCCGGCACTTATGCAATTGACAAAAAACTCAATCATCTCTCCGAGACTTTACAATTTGGACAGGGCATTCCCGGTCAGGTTGCCATTGATCAGAAAATGCTTCTGATTGAGCTTCCCGAAACCGAGCAAATCAAAATACAGGTTGTAAACAAAACGTATCAATCCAGATATCATTTGTATTTTCCACTTGTTTTTGAAAACGAAACCATCGGCATATTTGAGTTCGGTTCATTGTCAGAATTTATCGACCTGAAAAAGCAGTTTCTGATCACAGCAAACAACAACATCGCCATTGCCATACAAACAGTTTCATCTTCTCAAAAAGTAAAATCATTACTCATTCAAACGCAAGAGCAAGCAAACGAATTAGCTATACAGCAGGAAGAATTACGACAAGCAAATGAAGAGCTGCACGAACAAACTACAGCTTTAAAAATTTCTGAGGAGCACTTGCAAACGCAGCAGGAAGAGCTTAAAGTGACGAATGAAGAACTCGAAGAACGAACAAAAGCACTTGAAATTCAGAGAGATGCCATAAATCAAAAAAATATCGAGCTTGAGATTGCACGAAAAGTTATTGAGCAGAAAGCAGATGACCTTGGACAAGCATCAAGATATAAATCTGAATTCCTGGCAAATATGTCACATGAATTGAGAACCCCGCTTAACAGTATTTTGGTACTCAGTCAGTTATTAGGTGAAAACAAAAAGCAGCATCTTGATCCCAAAGAACTCGAATATGCACGAACAATTAACGGTTCCGGATCCGATTTACTTGAATTAATCAATGAAATTCTCGACTTAAGTAAGGTCGAATCTGGCAAAATTGAACTTTATATCGAAAATCTGTATTTTGATGATTTATCGGTTTTTATTAACAAAAGCTTCGGCGCAATGGCTGAGAAAAAAGGACTTGAGTTATTTATTAAAATTAGCAATAATTTACCAGAGTTCATTAAATCGGACGTACAAAGAGTTTATCAGATAATCAAAAACCTGTATTCCAACGCTTTAAAATTCACACACCAGGGAAGTATTACCTTAAATATTTATCGACCTGAACCTTCCACACTATTTTCGAATCCGCAATTACAAAATATGCCTTGCATTGCTTTTGCGGTGTCTGACACTGGAATCGGTATTTCGGAAGACAAACTGCAAATAATTTTTAACGCCTTTCAGCAAGCAGATGGCACAACTTCTCGCAAATACGGAGGCACAGGCCTTGGATTAAGTATTTCAAGGGGTTTTACACAAATTCTGGGTGGTGAAATTAAAGTAGAAAGCCTTGAAGGACAAGGAACTACATTTACGCTCTTTTTACCAGAAAACTTCCTTGGCGCCGATTTACAAAATGACGAATCCAACTCAACCACCATTCCAATTGATCCAATTATTAAAACAACTCAAAATTCTCCTGAAACTCAGGTTAAATCGAAACACCTTAAGTTGAAAGAAGATCAAAAAGTTGCTGCTGAAGTAAATGATGACCGAAATACCTTGATGGAAGGTGATAAAATTTTATTGGTAATTGAAGACGACAACAATTTTTCAAAGTTATTATATGACTTAGCCCACGAACGAAAATTTAAATGTCTGATAGCCGGTGATGGTGAATCAGGATTACATTTTGCTGATTTCTACTTGCCAAATGCAATTATACTCGATATTGGGCTTCCTGGCATTGATGGCTATGAAGTAATTGATCGACTCAAAAAGAATCACAGAACCAGGCATATACCTGTTCATTTTATTTCTGCTTCAGACAAAACCAACGATACAATGAAAAAAGGTGCCATTGGCTTTTTGCATAAACCTGTAAGCACCGAATCATTGGATGAGGCATTCAGAAAGATTGAAAATGTTATTTCAAACCCCATGAAAAAACTTTTAATCGTTGAGGATGAAGATCTTATGCGCAAAAGTATTCGGGGATTAATGTCAGGCGATTATATCGAAATCGTAGAAGTTGAATCGGGTGAGGAAGCAATTGAGAAACTTAAATCAGAAAAGTTTGATTGTATGATTCTCGATTTGGGACTTAAAAATATGACTGGATTTGAATTACTTGAGTTAATAAAAAAAGACGAGGCAATGAATTCGCTTCCGGTTGTCGTTTATACAGCCCGTGACCTAACAAAAGATGAAGATATAAAACTTCAACGCTATGCTGACAGCATTATCCTAAAAGGCGCAAGATCTTTCGAGAGATTATTGTCAGAAACGACACTATTCCTGCACCAAATTGAATCTAAACTTTCTGAAAAGAAACAAGAAATGCTAAGGAAAGTATATAATCAGGAAGATGTTTTACATGGAAAAACAATTTTAATTGTGGACGATGATATGCGGAATGTTTTTGCATTATCAAGTGTTCTGGAATCACACAATATTTCAATTGTTATTGGCAAAAATGGTCGCGATGGCATTGAAAAACTTAAGGCAAATCCTCATATCAATTTGGTAATGATGGATATCATGATGCCTGAGATGGATGGCTATGAAGCCATGAGATTAATACGATCTGAAATCGCCTATAAGAAGCTACCAATCATAGCGCTGACTGCAAAAGCAATGAAAGATGACAGGGAAAAATGCCTTGCAGCAGGCGCAAGCGAATATCTGACAAAACCTGTTGATACTGCTAAATTACTGTCTTTATTAAGGGTTTGGCTTTACCAATAATTACAAGTTTAATAGTTAAAAAC
>CANNKD010000101.1 GCA_947505205.1 Bacteroidota bacterium
AAATCATAGTTTGGAATCGGGATTCATCGACAATGATCTCAAACTGTGTTGTTATACCGATCATCAAATTTTTGAGCGATACCATAAATTCCATATTCGTGAAAGTTTTGCTTCAAAGGAAGTTTTGACAATCAAGCAGTTAAATGATTTATGTATTGGAGATTTTGTGAGTCATATCGATCATGGTATCGGACGATTTGCCGGAATGGAAATCATAGACAACAACGGTAAACAACAGGAAGCCATTCGTTTGATTTATCAAAATGATGATATTCTGTATGTTAGCATTCATTCTTTGCATCGTATTTCAAAATATTCGGGTAAAGACGGTGTTGAGCCATCACTGAATAAATTAGGTTCGAATGCTTGGAACAAGCTCAAAACCAAGGCTAAAAGCCGTGTTAAAGATATTGCCCGAGATCTGATAAAGCTTTACGCTGAGCGAAAAGCGTGTATCGGCTTCCAGTTTATGCCCGACACCTATATGCAAACGGAGTTGGAGGCTTCATTTATTTATGAAGATACGCCGGATCAGATTAAAGCTACATCGGATGTGAAAGCCGATATGGAATCTGAATCGCCCATGGATCGGCTCGTATGTGGTGATGTCGGTTTTGGCAAAACAGAAATAGCGATTCGGGCGGCATTCAAAGCAGTTGCCGATTCAAAGCAGGTTGCTGTGCTTGTTCCGACAACCATTTTGGCTTTACAGCATTTTAAAACATTTTCTGATCGTTTGGCTGAATTCCCGGCTACGGTTGACTATTTGAACCGTTTCAAATCGGCGGCACAACAAAAAGAAACACTCAATAATCTTAAAGAAGGAAAAGTTGATATTCTGATTGGAACACATCGTTTGATTAGTAAAGACGTGGAATTCAAAAATTTAGGATTGTTAATTATTGATGAAGAACAGAAATTTGGTGTTTCGGCAAAGGAAAAACTGAAGCAAATAAAAGCCAATGTTGATACACTTACCTTAACAGCAACGCCAATACCACGAACGTTACAGTTTTCGATGATGGGAGCACGCGATTTGAGTATCATTAACACGCCACCGCCCAATCGGTATCCTGTTCAAACCGAGTTGCGTTCTTTTAACCGTGATGTGATCAGCGAAGCGATACTTTTCGAGATTAACCGCGGTGGACAGGTTTTTTTTGTGCATAATCGTGTTCAGAATATACTCGATATCAAATCCATGCTGATGAAGTTCGTACCAGGAATAAGGATTGGCGTGGGTCATGGTCAACTGGAAGGGCACCAACTCGAAAAAGTAATGCTTGATTTTATTGAAGGTAAAACCGATGTTTTGCTGGCAACCACCATCATCGAATCGGGTTTGGATATTTCAAATGCAAACACCATTATCATCAACGATGCCCAAAATTTTGGCTTGGCCGATTTGCATCAATTGCGTGGTAGGGTAGGACGTTCGAACAAAAAGGCATTCTGTTATTTGCTCGCACCGCCACTGGCATCCTTACCTTCAGAATCTCAAAAACGATTGCGTGCTATCAATGAATTTTCTGATCTCGGATCGGGTTTTAATATCTCATTGCGCGATCTTGATATCCGTGGTGCCGGTAATTTACTCGGTGGCGAGCAAAGCGGATTTATCAGCGAAATTGGTTACGAAATGTTTCATAAAATTCTTGACGAAGCTGTTCAGGAACTCAAGGAATCTGAGTTTGGAGATGTCTTTCCAACACAATCAATTGGTCGGTTTGTGAAAGATTGCGTCATTGAATCTGATCTTGAAATTCTGTTGCCATCCGAATATATTGATTCCTCAACGGAGCGAATCAGTCTTTATACAGAACTCGATAATGTGCAGGAAGAGACTGCATTACAGGCTTTTACAGAAAGGCTCATTGACCGCTTTGGGCCTATTCCTAAGTCAGCCGCCGATTTGTTGAATACGGTTCGATTGCGATGGATTGCCCGTGAATTGGGTTTCGAGAAAATTGTACTCCGTAATAAAACATTGATCGGCTATTTTATTGGAGATCAGGAATCTACTTATTTTCAAAGTGATAAATTTATGCAGCTACTTAAATTTGTTCAGGTTAACCAAAGCAGATGCAAATTGAAAGAAACTGCTAACAAACTACTTTTGAATATCAGGGATGTAAATACGGTGAACAGTGCACTGGATATGCTTCGCAAGATGCAGGAATGTATTTGAAAGATATATAGAGTGAATTTATTACCAGATACTATCAAGGTGTTTTGGTAATATTGTAGTACTTCACGCTAAAAATGATGAATTATTTGGAATAAATACCTAATATCGAAGTTTGATATTAATTAAACATTAAATTGACATCTAAAATCATAAATTTCGGGCAATTATCTTCAATTAGTTAGTACTTTTGTCGCAATTCTGAATTGATTAACGTTAAAAAAATTGAATATGAAAAAAACTCTACTTTACTTTTGCTTCATTTTGTTGGCCACCGGATTACAGGCTCAAACAGATGTTTTCTTCTCTGAATACATTGAAGGAAGTGGCAATAACAAGGCTCTCGAAATCTACAATCCAACAGATCACACTATCGACCTCAGTAACTACTGGGTTCTGCGTTTCAGCAATGGAAATTTGACCTTCGCCGAAGGTGGTTCTACACATCTTACCGGCACCATTGATTCATTTAAAACTTTTATTTTAGTGAATGGTCAAACCTCTTCAACGCCTTCTTCACCGGCTTGTAGTCCGGTTTTGCAAGCTATGGCAAACCAATTGGATGGCGTATATCCTGCCCCAACGTATATGAATGGTAATGATGCCATGGCTTTGGTTAAAACACCAGGTGGTGTACCGCCAAATGTTGATATGTCAAATGTTACTGCAGTTGATCTTATTGGTGAGATAGGTCTTGGTGCTGCCATCACTGCTGAAACCGGTTGGTCGTATGTAAAAGATTCTACCTTAACGTATAACAACTCGCAGGGAGTTCCGGTTACCGGAAAAGTAATCAATTATATCGTTTCGAAAAATGCCACTGATGGTACAACTTTTGGGCCTTTTTGGATGTCATGGACTTCGGATCACTCATTAATCCGTAAACCAAATATTATTAAAGGAGTTGTTGTAAATCCACATCCTTTTGTGGTTACTTCAGAATGGGATACCGTTCCAGCAGTCGTTGACACAGCCGGTCATTTGGTTTACAAAGACATCTGGACAAATCTCGGTCAGCACAATTGTATTGTAAATTCGATTGGTGAGGCAAGTGCGAATAGTTGGATGTCGGTCTATCCAAATCCAATTACTGCTAATCGTTTCTCTGTTACATCACTCTACGCTGTTAGGGAAGTTGAGATACTCTCAAATATCGGACAAAGTGTTTATAATCAAACTTTTACCAAAGGTCAGACAGTTGTGGAAGTTGGACCATTCGACTTAAAAGCCGGTGTTTATCTTGTCAGGGTTGTATCCTTTGATAACGGGATTTCAGTAAAGAAAATTCTGGTTCAATAATTTTAGGTTTTTAGCCATTTAAACAGGTATCTTGAGATGATAAACATTTCAGGTACCTGTTCAAACTTTTAATTTATTCGTTATGAAACGTAAATATTTACCTTTCTTTTTAGTGTTGCTCTTATCAAGTTTAACAGCATTTTCGCAAAAACAGACAGTGAGCGGAGTTGTAAGTGACTCAGCAACAAGTGAAACCCTGATTGGTGCAACCGTTCTCATCCAGGGCACCACCAATGGAACCATAACGGATATCAACGGAGCATTTGCGCTTGAACTTGCCAACGGAAAATACACCCTGAAAATTTCATTTATTGGTTATGCTTCAAAATTGTTTCAGATTACTATCGCGAATAAGCCCATCAAGTTAAATGTTATTTTGAAATCAGATGCTGTGTTGGATCAGGTCGAAATTGTGGCGGATATTGCGCGAGCAAGGGAAACACCTGTTGCCTTTACCAATATATCTCCTATGAAAATTGAAGAGCGATTGTCCGGTCAAGATATTCCCATGTTGCTGAATAAAACGCCCGGTGTTTATGCCACTCAGCAAGGTGGAGGCGATGGTGACGCCCGTATAAACATTCGTGGATTTAACCAGCGTTTCGTTGCTGTGATGCTTGATGGAATTCCGGTGAATGATATGGAAAACGGTTGGGTTTATTGGTCAAACTGGTTTGGTTTAGATGCAATCACCCGTAATATTCAGGTTCAACGCGGATTGGGAGCTTCCAAACTGGCTTTACCTTCTGTCGGAGGAACCATGAATATCATTACCAAAGGTATTGATAACAACCGTCAGATCAGCATTGAACAATCAGTAGATGGCGAGGGAAAGTTAACTACAAACCTTGGTTATACAAGTGGCAAATTGAAAAATGGTTGGGCTCTGACTTTTGCAGGTGCATACAAAACAGGTAATGGTTGGGTTGAACAAACCAATGTTAAAGCCTGGTTTTTTTATGCAAAAGTGGATAAAATCTGGGGTAAACATATTACAAGCCTCACGGCATTTGGCGCACCTCAAACACACAAACAACGCAGTTATAAAAGAGGAATAGCTGATTATGATACAACTTATGCAAAAGAGTTAGGAATTACTTCATCTGAAATTCCTACTACTTTCAGTAACCAAGGGATTGGATATAATGCACATTGGGGATATATAAAACGTGATGCTGAACAATGGAATGCAGAAGGCACTGCACGTATCATTGACCCAAATGCCACAAGAATGGTCCAGAATGAAATGATAAACACTTATTTTAAACCTCAATACAGTTTGCGTGATTCATGGAGTGTTAATAGTAAAATGGTGATAACCAATATCTTATATTTGTCTACAGGCTCAGGTGGAGGAGTTAGGCCACGTAATAGCATTAAAAACACAAACCTAATCACCGACGCTGATTACCTTAATAATCCAGGTGATTATACTGAGGATGAGGTCGGTCAGATTAATTGGCAAAGTATCTATAATCAAAATACGAAAGCAACAAATTCTGGGTTTGGTCAGGTTTATCCAATAAACAAATCTTACAGTGACAATCTTTATTATTCAAATAATTACCTTGTTCAAAGTACAAACAACCATCAATGGTATGGTTTGCTTTCTACTTTTAACTATAAGATAAACAAAGAGTTCAATTTATCCGGTGGAATTGATGCCCGCTCCTATAAAGCAGATCATTATTACGAAATTACCGATCTACTAGGTGGGGACTATGCAATTGATACCTACGACAAACGCCTTGACTACGCAGCTGATAGTACATTGGCCATGAAACATGTAGGCGACAAAGTCTATTTTTATGACAGTGGTTTGATAAAATGGGGTGGCTTGTTCGGGTTGCTAGAATATAAGGTTGGTAGAATCAGCACATTTGTAAATTTAACCACTTCTGTAAGCGGATTCAAGAAGAAAGACTATTTCGGTAACAATGAATCAGCTTGGAAATACAAACCAGGGTTTACGATTAAAACAGGTGCCAATTACAATATTGATCAGCATAGCAATGCTTTCTTTAATGTTGGATATCTCTCAAAATCAAAAGATTTCAATTCCTATTTTAAAGGATATACCGCTGTTTTTCTGCCTGATTCAGTTACTGAAAATGAACGAATTCTGGCATTTGAGCTTGGCTACAGTTATACAAGCAAGAAGTTTTCTGCAAATTTGAATACCTATATTACGAAATGGGAAAATAAACCAACAAATCAGGTAACCGGTAAATTAGATGAAAGAAATACCTACGGAGATATTCCAGGAATGGATGCTTTGCATAAAGGCATTGAATTTGATTTTATCTATAAAATTCTAAAAAATCTTGATTTCCAGGGTTTGGTATCACTTGGTGATTGGAAATGGGATAAGAAGATTGAAAATCTGCAAATGTATTATACTGATTCAGGAGAGCCAGCAAATACGTTGAGTTTTGATGCAACCGGAATTCATGTTGGCGATGCTGCCCAAACACAATACGGGGCAAGTATAAGATATGAACCAATCAAAGGGCTCTATATTGAAGGTGGTGGAACATTTTTCGATCGGTATTATTCTGACTTTAATCCAGAAAGTTGCACAGATGCTGCTGGTAATCCTATTGAGTCGTGGAGGATGCCGGATTATACCTTATTTGATTTACACACTGGCTACCGTTTTAGAATTAGTTCGATGGAAAAACTTAATTTCACTATTAAACTAAATGTACTTAATGTATTGAAATCCACATATATATCGGATGCAAAAAATAACGATTCATATATACAAAATAATCAGTATAATAGTTTTGACGCGCGTTCAGCCTCAGTTTTCATGGGAGCAGGACGACAAATTAGTGCATCTTTGAAAATAGTTTTCAATTAAAGTAATTTTATAAGTAACACATTCAATAACAAAATCATACAAATTAATCTCATGAAAAAAATTCTACTTATCGTATTTTTGTTCCTTGGTTTCGCTGCAATTACCTCTGCCCAAAATACCATTTTGGAAGCCAGGGGAATGGCAATAGGCACGGTTGTAACCGTTAAAGGAATTGTTACGAATGGTCCGGAACTTGGTGTTATCCGTTATTTTCAGGATAATACTGCCGGTATCGCTGCCTACGGTTCCATTACAAGTGCCGCACAACGTGGCGACTCTGTTACAATCACAGGAACACTTAAAAATTACAATCAACTGCTTGAACTTGATCCAACTACGAACGTAACTATACGGTCAACAGGAAATCCTGTTCCTGCACCGGTTGTATTGACCCCAGCTCAGGTTGGTGAAGCGTATGAAGGAATGCTTGTTAAAGTTGAAAATGCAATTTTTGATGCTGCAGGATCTGTTTTCACCGGCAACACAAAATATCAATTTACTGCTAATGGAGAAGCTGGATTTATTTATGTGAAAACCAGCCAAACAGATATCGTTGGACAAATTATTCCAAGCAGTCCGGTAAACCTAACCGCTGAATGTTCGCAATTTCATTACAGCAATCCGGCTGATGGATATCAATTACTTCCACGCACAATCAGTGATTTTGAAGTAACAAGTTCTATTTTCTATACCAATGTGTTGGAAAATACAAATTTTACACAAACGAATCTCGATTTTTATTGGTCAACAAATATAGTTGGTACTACAGAAATTTATTATGGTTTAACAGAGGCTGATTATAAAACGACTTATTTAAGTGGTGAAGGTGGTTCTACAGATCATGAAATGTATCTTTCGGGTTTGCTTGCAGGACAAATCTACTGGATTCAGGCCTTTTCGGTAAGTGGCAGTGATACAGCATTTTCTGGAGTTACTCCTTTCGCTACTATTTCTAATTCAACTGGCGACATGAAAGCATATTTTAACACAGCAGTTGACCATGATTATTCAAATGGTGTGGATGCAATTTATTTATCAAATGCAGTTGATGATACTCTGATAAGTTATATGAATCGCGCAAAATATAGTATAGATTTAACGATGTATAATTTTAATAATCAAGGCATTAGTAACATTAGCGATGCATTGAAAGCTGCCGCAAACAGAGGACTTACTGTTCGTGTAATTGGTGATGGAACCACTGCAAATCTTGGACTTGATGAATTGGTTGGGTCTAATGTAAATGTTTTGGTTGGTCCGGCTGATCACGGTGGTATCATGCATAACAAATTCATTTTGTTTGACACAGAATCGGCAAATCAGAATGATCCTTTGGTTTGGACAGGTTCAACAAATTTGACTGATGGTCAGGTTAATCTTGACGCAAATAATGTAATTATAATTCAGGATCAGAGTCTTGCACGCACTTATAAAATCGAATTTGACGAAATGTGGGGTTCTTCGACCGCAACACCAAGTGTAGCAAACGGTCGCTTTGGTTCTCACAAACGGAATAACACACCGCATAGATTTATGATAGGTGGTAAAAACGTTGAGTGTTATTTTAGCCCAACAGATGGTATTAATCCCAAGATTGTTGAAACAATCAATACGGCCAACCATGATTTGAGCATTGCCACCATGCTCATCACACGTATCGAGATGGGAAATGCCATCGCAGCGCGCAAAAGAGCCGGTGTGGAAGCAAATGTTATTACCAATACAGAAGGAAATAACAATGCCATCGTTAATGATACACTTCACAATGCATTGGGAACGCATTATACCTTCGATGATGTTTCGAGTGGAATCATGCACCATAAATATATGATTGTCGATCAAAATGCACCTTCGTCAGATCCAGTGGTACTCACTGGTTCGCATAATTGGAGTGCATCCGCCAACACCGAAAACGATGAAAATACTTTGATCATTCACGATGCAACGCTGGCCAATATTTATTACCAGAATTTCGTGAAACGATTTGTTGATAATGATGGCGTACTTACTGAACTTACAGGGCCACCAACAGCCGTTAATGATGTTGTTCAAACACAGATTGGTTTTGATATTATTGTTGATGTTTTGGCTAACGACCAGAGGGAATCACCTGTTGCCGTAACTATCGAAGCTCAGGCTTCACATGGAACTGCCTATATTCCATTTAGCAATCCGAATGTAATTGGTTACACACCAAATGGTGGATATAGTGGAAATGACACGATCACTTACAAAATTGCTTATAAAGCAAATCCTGCCTTATTTTCAACAGCAAAAATCTGTATTACAGTTGGTTATGAGGGTATCGGCGAATTTTTACACAATCAAAAACTCGTTGTTTATCCAAATCCTGTGATACAAAATGAGGTTTCGGTTTCCTGCTTTGTCTCAGCACCTGATAATGGAACGCTTCAGATACTCGATTTGACAGGGAAAGTCATTACTTCACAAACAGTTAGTCTGATTAATGGAGATAATTTATTCAATGTATCCTTAAATCCTGAACTGAATGGTACTTTCATTTTGCGCCTAACTACTTCAAATAGTGTTTGGTACCAAAAAGTTATTGTTAAATAATTTATTGACACTTATTCGTGTAAAATGGCTTTCACTTTTGTGGGAGCCATTTTGCTTTTATATAATTTTCAATTGGTTAATCTTCGTTAAAACGCCGATTATTCGGTTTTTAATGATAATTTTGCAACATTATTTTGAAATTAATACCCGGAAAAGCCTGAGACAATGTCAGAAAATCTTGTAATCATACCTACCTATAACGAAAAAGAGAATATTGAGAATATCATCAATACAGTTTTCAGCCTTGATAAAAAGTTTGATGTACTTATCGTGGAAGATAACAGTCCAGATGGCACCGCTAATATCGTAAAATCGTTGATGAAGAAATTTCCGGAGCGACTTTTTATTGAAGAGCGGAAAGGTAAACTGGGATTGGGAACCGCATATATTCATGGTTTCAGATGGGCTTTACAGCGTAAATACGAATATATTTTCGAGATGGATGCCGATTTTTCGCATAATCCGCATGATTTATTGAAGTTGCACGCAGCTTCAGTGGCAGGTGCTGATTTGGTTGTTGGATCACGATATATCACCGGCGTAAATGTTGTAAACTGGCCCATGGGACGCGTTTTAATGTCGTATTATGCCTCGTCTTACGTGCGTTTTGTTACCCGAATGAAAGTAAGAGATACAACAGCCGGTTTTGTTTGTTATCGTCGTAAAGTGTTGGAAACTATTGATTTGGAACGTATTAAATTTGTCGGTTATGCCTTCCAGATTGAAATGAAATATACAGCCTGGCGACTTGGATTCATTGTAAAAGAAGTGCCAATCATTTTTACGGATCGTACCGAAGGAACTTCAAAAATGAATAAAGGTATTTTTAAAGAAGCTATTCTTGGTGTCATTTCTTTAAGGTTCAGAGGTATTTTTGGAAGAATTAAACCTGTTCGAAAATAATCAGTACATTTTGACCTACTTTTGTTTTTCAGTTTTGCTTTGTGCAGATTGAAAGTTTTGTGACGTCCAAATAAAAATACAGCCATGTCAAAATCATATTTGATTCAAGGGGCAGAAATTGTGAACGAAGGCAAACGTTTCTTTGCTGAGATTGCCATTAAAGATGGCATAATTGAGCAGGTTTTGCCTTTGGGCGAACATTTTGACCTTGAAAAGTTCAAAAATTACGAAAAGATTGATGCATCCGGAAAGGTCATTATTCCCGGTGTAATTGATGATCAGGTGCATTTCAGGGAACCGGGATTAACACATAAAGGGGATATTTATACTGAAAGTCGTGCAGCTGTTGCCGGTGGCATTACAAGTTGGATGGAAATGCCGAATACAATTCCCAATACGCTCACACAATTGTTATTGGAAGAAAAATACCAGATCGCTTCACGAAAATCTTTGGCGAATTTCTCATTTTATATGGGTGCTTCCAACGATAATCTTGACGAAGTTGTTAAAACGAATCCAAATAATGTATGCGGAATCAAGGTTTTCATGGGTTCGAGTACCGGAAATATGTTGGTTGATGATCCTAAAACCTTACAGGGAATTTTCTCCGAATCGCCTTGTCTTGTAGCCGTTCATTGTGAAGATGAACCAAGTATTCATAAAAATTTCATCGATTTCAGAGCAAAATATACCGATGATGCGCCCGCAAATATTCACCCTTTGATACGCAATGCGGAAGCGTGTTATTTATCTTCTTCCAAAGCGGTGGAGTTGGCTACGAAATACAATACAAGATTACATATTTTGCACTTGTCGACTGCCAAGGAAATGTCGCTTTTCAGAAATGATATTCCGTTGAAAGACAAACGAATAACTGCTGAAGTATGCCTTCATCATTTGTGGTTTTCGGATGAAGATTATGCAACAAAAGGCAATTTTATCAAGTGGAATCCGGCGATTAAATCAAAACAAGATCGCGAAATGCTATGGACGGCTCTTTTAGATGGCCGTATTGATGTGGTTGCAACCGACCATGCACCGCATACTTTTGAGGAAAAATCGAGACCCTATTTTCACAGTCCATCCGGTGGACCTATGGTGCAGCATCTTTTGCCGGCGATGATGGAATTTTATCACCGGGGAAAGATCTCACTGGAAATGATTGTGCAAAAAATGTGTCATAATCCTGCAATTTGCTTCAATATTCACAAGCGTGGATTTATCCGCGAAGGTTATGCTGCAGATTTGGTTATTTTGAATTTAAACAATCCGATGAAAGTGTCAAAGTCAAATGTTTTTTACAAAGCAGCTTGGTCGCCTCTCGAGGGTGAAACACTGAAAACAACAGTATGTCAGACTTTTGTGAACGGAAATATGGTCTTTGATTCCGGTGAGTTTCATGAGAAAATCAAAGGTGAACGTCTAACTTTCGACAGATGATGCCTCGATTCTTTATTGTCATTTTCTTGCTATTCATGATTGCTTGTACAGCAAAACAACCTGAATCCAACATTCCGGCAAATAGTGAAATTGCATCCAGCTTTCCTGACGGAAAACCGAGTATAGTGAAGGTTTTTAAAGATATTGATGGAAAAAAAGAATGGGTTGGAGAAATTCAATTCCACCAAAATGGCAATAAGAGTATGGAAGGCAGCATAAAAAATGGTTTGCGTTATGGTGAATGGAAATCATATTATTCCGATGGTAAAATATGGAGTAAAGGCTTCTTTAAGAATGGTTTACGGGAAGGACATGGTCTTGTTTATTACCCAAACGGTGAAATTCAAATAGATGGTTATTACGCAAAAGGCGAGCGAACCGGTATTTGGAAATCATTCGATGAGCATGGTAATATGGTGAGCGAAACTGACTATTCTATCGTAGAACCTCAATAACTTCCTGTTGCCGGACTTCCGGTAATAATTGCCACGCTTGCTCCGGCACCAATACGGTTTGCACCAGCTTGAATCATCGCGACAGCGGTTTTGTAATCGCGGATTCCTCCACTGGCTTTCACGCCAATTTTAGGAC
>CANNKD010000102.1 GCA_947505205.1 Bacteroidota bacterium
ATCGTTTTTTGCAAAAGCTCCAAGGATTCTACCGATTTTTGATTCATTTTTTCCATGATTTAATGATTTAAAGGTTAACAATCATGGATTTATACGTATTTTAGCAGCGAGAAGCTACCCGAAGTGAAACGAAGGGTTTCGCTTGAACAAAGGCTATATGCAATAAGGGTTTCAGTGGTAATTCAAGCATTCTTCCTCGCTCAAACTTCGGTGCAGGTGGACAAGAAAGTAGCCCGAAATCCCTTACTGCATATAGCCTCAACCGTTAGCAACAAGGCAGGGACCAAAACAAGTTGAATAGACAATTGATAAAATTCAAATTATGACTTTCCATATCAAGTTGACATTTTTAGTATTTCTTTTGATTCTTTGTACTACTTATCAGAATGTATTTTCTCAAAACAGTAATTCCTACACAATGACTTATGATATTAATATCTCTAAGACAACAACATCTGATGTCATTTGGGAAAGGATTCCTCTACCGGAAGGTGAAGGAATAAATTCCATGAAAGTTATGCCTGGAAATAAGGTATATATTGGATCTAACAATGGAGGTGTTTATCGGCTAGAAAACGATGATTGGGAGTCCTTAGGGCTTTCAAACAAATTTGTTTATGATCTTGAAGAATATTTAAACGGTGAATTACTAGCTGTCTCTGACAGTATATATATATGGGACTATACTAACTGGACAGAAATTCAAAATTCAATATCTGGTTCTGTGACAAAAATATTTGATTATTTTTTTTGTGGAGGTCAATTTGTTGATGACCTATATCGATCTTCTGATGGATGTTATAATTGGGATTTCGTTCATGGTTTTGGAAGTTGTGATAGGGTAAATAGTATAGTTGGCACTTCCCTTGATTCAATATTCCTTGGATATAATAATTACTGTAATGGAGAGGGTAATGTATTATTATCAATAGATAGTGGTTCTAATTTTAATCCTTTTGGATTACAAACACATGCCATTTCTTCTTTAGCAATTGATAATAGTAACCATATTTATGCTGGAAGTATCGGAAACTGGAGTTCAGCGGTACCTGGATTGTATAAGTACAACTACCAAACAGAAATATGGGATATTATACTGATTCATGGAACCATTAGCTGTATCGAGTTTAATACTGAGAATCATATTTACTTAGGCTATGGTTGGGAAGACTATGGGTATGCTAGTGGTGTTATGCATTCTGAAGATGGTGGCGTATCTTGGATATATGACACTATTGGTATGGGATATGGTATAGTTAGAGACCTACAAATAGCAGAAAATGGAATAATGTATGCTATAGCTGGATATCCTACCAGACATTTTTACAGAACAGTATCACCTGTAGATATTAACGAGAAAAATGAAAACCTTCATTTAACAACAAAAGGTTTTCCAAACCCAGCAAGTAATAAATTGACAATCGCTACTAATAAAAAGTTTAATGACAACAAAGCATTAAATCTTAATATTTACAATACAGCTGGACTTGAAATTCTGGATTATAGTATTTCGAAAAGAGAATTTTCAAATGGATTTATTGAACTAAACGTATCAGACTTAGAAAGAGGAGTATATATTTATTGTATTAAAGGTGAAGATTATATTTCAACGAATAAATTTATCAAACAATAAAGCCCAGTTGCTAACAAAAAATATAATGCATGCCGCAGTTTCATTTTCATAGAAAATGATTTAGTAAATTTGAAAATATAGAAACCAAAGAAATGTAATGAACATAATGCGGCACGCATCATATTCAAACCGTTAGTGGCAACTATATGACAGACAGCAGAATATAACAAATACATTTTAACAAATCATTAAAAACAGAAACTATGAAAAATTTTAAACTGAGTTTTATCGCTACTCTAACTATTCTGACAGTAATTTGTGGTTGCGCTAAAGAGAAATCCATTCAAACTATCAATGACGACAAAAACATTACAACAATTGCAGGAACATGGAAAGTTGTAAGTTATGATGACTTGACTAATAACACCCAAATTACGAAAGATACAAGTAACACCTGGACAAATTTCAATAACGGTGATGTTACCATAACATTTCAGGACACACTAGCCACAGGACTTATTCATGGACAAACTGTTACAAACGGAGTTTCAGGGAATTATATTTTATCGAACCCAAGAAAAATAATGATTGAAAACTTTATGGGAACTGAGATTAACCAACCTGTTTGGGCAAATTTATTCTCGGAGAATTTTCCAAAATCAGAGGAGTATTCCGTAAACAACACACAGTTGCGAATTTTCTACAATTCTAACATGAATAGTATAACCTTTGAAAAGAAATAGCTGCCACTAACAAACGCTATAGCAAATGCGGGTATGCGTGTTCGTTGAAACATTGGGAATCTTTACATACATTTGTGCTGGCAGACAGTTGAGCAACAATTTAATCCCGCACTTGCTATAGCGTCAACCGTTATGTGGCATTTTATGACAGCAGATCAACAACCATGAAGAAAACTATTCATATTCTATTTCAGTCTGTAATTGTCACTTTAATTCCTTTAATATTTCTATTTGCGTGCCAGAAAAAATCCGCTGTTGAACTTGAGAAATATACTGTTTCGGAAGTTTCAAGGACAGATACCGTAAACTTGACGAACGAAGAGAAAATCCAGCCACCTAAATTGTATATACAAGAAGATAAAAATAGAAATACAATACATAATCCATCTATCAAAATTACAAAAGCAAAATCAATTAACACTTCAAGAATTATTAATTGCAACCCTGAGCCTGTTTTGTATCCGGGTGGTGAGCAAGTATTATCATTATTTCTTGACCTGAATAATTCATACAAAAGAAATAAATATTATGAAAGTATTGAAGGAATTGTTTATCTGAAACTCCTTATTGATTCAACCGGAAAAGTCATTGGCTCAAATATTATACGAGGAGTAGGAGTTGGAATTAATGAGGAAGCCGTTCGGCTAGCAGAACTTTTAAAATTTCTTCCAGCAAAAGATTCTACCTGCAATTCAATATCGTCAGATTATATTTTAAAAGTTAATTTTATAAAGCCTTATTATGTTCCTGTTAATATTGATAATGCATACGAGACAGATTATACTTATACTGATAAATCATTTAAAGACTCATGGCATTTAAGAAAAAGTGCGAATCCACAATTCATAGGTGGCGGAATTAAGATGAAGCGGTTCTTCAAAAAGAACCTTATTTATTCCGATGAATTAAAGTATGAATGTAATGAAGGAAAAGTTAAAATGATTCTTCAAATAAATGAGCATGGAAGACTTTTAAATATAACCACTTATGAATCTACAGACCCAAGACTAACAATAGAAGCAATCCGAGTCATAAAAAGTGTTACCTATTGGCATCCTGCTATTACCAATCACAGACATGCTCCCGGCTACTTGAAAGTTACTTTGAAATTTACAGCACCAAGAAAGCAACGAATGCCTAAAAACGATAAAGAGAATTAGTCTATTGACAAGAAAAAGAAAAACGCCACATAACAAGCGTTTGGCTCAATGGCGGGTGACTTGGTTAATTGAACATTTTACCTCGCATCAACTTTTGTGGTGTATTGACAGTTTAGTGCTCCGAAATCCGCCACTGCGCCAAGCGCCAAACCGTTAGCAAAAATAAAAAATAGACATGAAGAAAATTATTCTTATTTTAATTGTAGTACAGATATCTAATTTTGGATTTTCTCAAACTGATTCAAGTAAAGTACTAAAAAAAGGATTTAATGTTGAAACTACATTCAGAACTTGTAACATTTCAGAACTAAATAATACTTTGAAATCATCAGGAATTTCGGAAATTGACAATGAATTAATAGGTGTTTCACTAGGAATGTATACTAGAAAGCAAAACAAAGAATCTTACAGTACAACAAATTTCACTTGGCTTCAATCAAGCAAAAACACTGGTTCTCAGGACAGCATTTCTTCAAAACTCGATATTTTTGAACTTTATTTCGATATGAATTGGGTGATTTTTAATAATTCAAAATGGATTTTCTATCCAAATTCTGGTTTGGGTGTTGGACTGACTAGATTACAACTAAAAGAAAATATTTCTTTCAACCAAAGTATTACGACTTTTTCAGATCCAGCGAAATATATTACGACTCCAAATGTATTTGTAAATATGGGTATTGGGGCTGAACGCAAGATTAGAATTATGAAAGTAAATTATTCTATAGGGCTTATTCTTGGCTACAAACTATCAACAAAAAGTAAATGGGACTATAATAATTCGCCATCAATTAGTTATGGTGGGTTTGAATACAAAATAAGAATACGAATTGATTTACCTCGGAACTAAAAATAAATCGAGGGAAATAGAAAGAATAAATGAAATACTTTTGCTAACATTGTGTAAACCGGCCATTTGCCCTTGAATCGGTTTCGCGCCGCGAAACCTTTGTACAAGGGCAAACGGCGGCTACACATGTTCGTTATGGCGCATAATATTTCAGAGACTCGGATTGAAGAAAATTTGGAGAATTGTAACTTTAAAGTTACCTTTGCAAATATTTGAACGACTTATGGAGAAAATCCGAGAAATAATTGCATACAAAAGCTATTTTGAAGACTTCTTAAAAGAACAACCCGTTAAGGTTCAGAATAAGATATTCAAAATCTTAGAAGCAATTGAGACTTTAGAGAGAATTCCAACAAACTATCTAAAACTCATTGTCGGAACAAGCGGACTTTACGAAGCAAGAATTCAGTTAGGTTCAGATATATGGCGTGTTTTCTGTTTTTTCGACAAAGGGAAATTGGTAATCTTGTTAAATGGATTTCAGAAAAAGACACAGAAAACGCCTAAAATTGAAATTGAGAAAGCAATCACTTTAATGAAAGAGTATTATGAAAACAGAAAATAAGAACAAAGACATTTCTACCTGGTCAGAAATCAAAGACAGGGTTTATGGAAAAGGAGGAACTGAAAGACGCGACAATCTTGACAGAGAGGTTGAATCTTTTAGAATTGGCCTTTTATTAAAGAAAGCGCGAGAATCTCGGAATATGACCCAAGAAGAATTAGGACTGTTGGTTGACAAGAAAAGAACCTACATTTCCCGGGTCGAAAACAATGGTAGTAATATTACGCTTAGCACTCTTTTTGACATTGTTGAAAAAGGACTGGGAGGAAAAGTGAATATCTCAATAGAAGTTTAACACTGAAAGAATTACGCGCCATAACAAACGCTATAACAAATGCGGGTTTGCGTGAACGTTGAAACATTTGTAATCTTTACATACATTTGTGCTGGCAGACAGTTGAGAAGCGTTTTAATCCCGCACTTGCTATAGCGTCAGCCGTTAGCTTTAATTGTAAAACATAAATATGAAAAAATTGCTGTTTTTAGTTCTGGTTTTGACAAGTCAGATAGGATTTGGACAAGTGTTGAAAAATGGAAATGCCGAAGATTTATGGGGTAATCCAATTAACATTAATGATACTGTTAAATCAAAGACCACGGTAATTATACCATTTTCAACATCCAACTGTGGTTATTGTCTAGTAGATGGGTATTTTTCGGAAACCAATTATCTAGATAACAACAAGAAAACTGGTGGCGCAAGTTTTGAACAGTGTTTATTTAATCCACAACTTGATGTTTATGCATTCACCAAACAATTCCATTCAGCTTTCACTGTTCTTACTTATCCTCCAGAGCTATACAAGATACATGAAGATGGTTTCCCAACAGTTTTAGCTTTTAAGAATGGCAAACAAGTTGTAAAATATCATAACAATTATGCTGAATTTCCTAAATTGAACACGATACTTTGGGATAATAAGTGCTTGCTTACTCCCAAGGGTAATTTACATATGGCTGAACGGCTTGTTTTCGAAAATGAAATGAATGACGCCATTTTGGTCTATCCTGACAGTGTAGATTTGAGTAAAAAGATTAATGAACGATTATCAAAATCCGTATCATGGAAGCATATAGGAGAGATAACTGAAACGGATAAACAAAAGCATTTGTATCTAATAGGTAACTATAATGCTGGTACTCTTACTGATTTCTTTAAAGTTACTGGTTCAAACGTTCGGTTTACAAGTGATAGTCTGATATTTGGAAATTATAGATTCAATTTTGACTCTGTAGGAATATATGCATGGTTCATTAGCCCGTTTAATAATCAAAAATATATTGTGTTAAATATTAGGCATGGAAATAAGCTTCAAGAATCTGTGAATTATTTGGACTTTGTTATTTATGAGGGTAAAGACACTGCTTCATTCAAGAAAATGCTATATGGGCAGTACGATATTGTAAAAGGGAAGCAAGACATAATTCCACAAAAGACCTTTAGCGACGTTCCAATTCAACAATATTGTGACAAAATATGTCGCATTCCTGAAAATAAAAATCCTGAACAACATAATGTTTCTGAAAAAACGATAATTATCACAACAAACAATGCTTACGGAAATATATCAACACTCGGAAATGGAAACTGTAAATTCCCTGATATTATAAGCGATACCAAGGGAAATGTTTGGACAGTATTTGAAGAAAATGGGGATATAATCCTTAATGTAGTTGAAATTAATAGTCAACCAATATATATAGAATCTGACAATTCTGATAGTTATAATCCAATATTAGCAAGTGATAACAAAAGAATATGGGTATTTTATCTTAACAATAAAGACTTATACTACAGGGTTTATGCCCGATATATAGAAAATGGCAACCTGTCAGATGAAATTCTAATCTCTGACAAAGAGCCTTTCAATTCTACTAACTTGAGTGCAGCAACCATGAAAGATGAAATCAGTATTGTTTGGACTGAATGGAAAGCTAACCAGAGGTATCTGAAGTTATCGAAAATTTACAATGGAACCCTAATGAACCCGTCTATTATCACTTTAGCCCCTTCCAGATATACAGAAGATTACCACAACGCTTGGAGCGCATCTCTCATGTATGATTCAAAAGGAGAATTATGGGGAGCATGGAATCAACATTATCCAGGCAATTTTTGTGTGATTTCAGGAAAAATTGGCGATTATCCCCAACCGGTTACTAATACAGCAAAAGAAATGGACGATTGGGAACATGGTGGTTATCCTGATATTGCAAACTATGGAGAGAAGAAAATTATTGTATATGAATCCTTTGGATGGGATGTTGTGCTTAAAAACGAATCTCAGAAAATCAAATTCAGAGAATTCAATGATAGTGTGAAAAAATGGAGCGTTCCGATAATTCTATCAGATACCAAAGAGACATATATGAATCAGACCCCATCTGTAATATGTGATAAGAACAAAGACATTTATGTTATTTGGAGTGGTCGCCAGGAAAAAGATAATTCAGTTTGGAGTATCTATATGGTAGTCAATAATTTGGGTATTTGGAGTAAACCAATACTAATTTCACAACCCGGTATAAATGCTCGATATCCTAAGATAATTTTAAATGAAAAAGATAATTCCATTATTGCTTCATGGCAGACAGGTATTGGGAAAGAAATGAAAACAGTGGTAATGAAGATAAATAAAGAACAACTAAAGAACAACTAAAGCTAACAAACGCTATAGCAAATGCGGGTATGCGTGTTCGTTGAAACATTTGAATTCTTTACATACATTTGTGCTGGCTGACAGTTGAGCAACAATCTATTCCCGCACTTGCCATAGCGTCAACCGTTACCTGATGTAAATATCAATTGAATTAGAATGTGGCTTTTCTGCAAAAGATATGCCGCAGTAAAAACAAATGTTTTCTTAAACATAACAAACGATGAAAAATTTATTTTTAACAGTAGTAATACAAATTTCGTTCCTTATAACTAATGCGCAATGTTTGTCCGGTGATTGTGTAAATGGGTTTGGCCTTTTAAAATATACAAATGGCGAAAAATATGCAGGCTATTTTAAAAATGGGAAAAGAGAAGGCGTGGGTGAACTTGATAGTGCAAATGGTAAAATGATACATTCTGGTAGGTGGAAAGATGATAACTATTTAGTTATAAAAGCAGAATGTGTTTCAGGCGATTGTATGAACGGTTATGGTACTTATAATGATGCATTGGGTTCAGTATACATTGGTGATTTTAAGGATGGTAAATACCAGGGAAAGGGTATATTAACGCAATACGATGGCAAAATATTTAATGGCTGGTGGAAAGATGGAGAGTGGTTTGAAAAGGGATGTTTGTCCGGCAATTGCAAAGACGGATATGGAACTTCTATAGACGAACAAGGAATTTACACTGGGAAATTTCAATATGGCAGTAGAGTTGATGGGGAAATAATATGGGCAGCAGAACCAAATGGTTATTACAGAAAATGCAAATTCAAAAATTATAAATTCAAAAATTATAGATACTTCACCGGTGAAAATGTTGAAATCTCTGAAAAGGAATTTGCACACAAAACATATATTCCAGAAGTTTATCCAAAATGTATTTCTGGCGATTGCCAAAATGGTTACGGTATAACATTATATCAAAACGGTGATAGGTATTTTGGTTATACTGAAAACGGAAAACAGGAAGGGCTAGGCTTTATTTGGTTCAGAGATGTTTACACTACTGATTACATTAGTTTAACTTCACTCGTAAAAAAGACTGTCCGATCTCTTGGAGACGTTACATATGGCATTTGGGTAAATGGAATACAAACAAAATCGTTTGGTAAAGAGGATTTTTACGCTATTCTTCAAGCCAATCCATATTATGGAGGCCTTTGGGGCTATGATAATTTAGGTGCCAGAGAAAGAGCGGAAGGTGTTGTGTTAGCTGAAAAACAAAAAGCAGAAAACGCTGCTGCAGAAAGTCTATACTATAGCGAAAAAATGAAAAACGTGAGTTTTACATCTGGAGGCTCTTCTGGCTCTTCCAATAAATCTTCAGGAAACGGTACCGGCGATGCAAAAATGCCTGATATTGTTTATAAAACTGTTGGCGGTTCATCTACAATTATATATACCCATAAGCAATAATTAAAGTTGCAAATAAAGATAAGCACCCTATTTGCCTACCGCTAACAAAAGGTTTTGTGCAATTGGGGCTCGACGTTGAAGCAATCAACGCCATTGCATATCTAAGCTTTAGTTTCGGCGGACGGAATTCTGTTGGGCAGTAGTTCTAAACTTCGGCTTTTAGTTATAAATTTAGCTTCAGTTCCGGGCAGACAGTTGGTCAATTCCCCAACTGCATGACTAATCCGGACTAAAGTGCGCCACGAATCCGGAGCAAAGTGCGCCACTAAATCCGGTGCAAAGTGTGCCAATAATATTTGACGATTTTATTGGCTCCAGACTCACAAATTGGTTTGTTTAGTTTTATAAATGACCTGACAATCCGGCACAAAGTGCGCCACTTAGATGAATAGGAACATGGAATACGTTTAAAGGTTAAATCCTTTAAATAATGGCTAATAAACCTGTATCTATGTTACTACTAAAAAGATTACTTCAACTAAAAGAGCAAGGCTCTTCCAATCGTCAGATTGCTGGCATATTACATTTAACACGCAACACGGTGAACGCATACATGCTGCGTGTAAATAATTGTGGCAGAAGCAATATAGAGTTGTTGTTACTTAATGATGAAAGCCTTTCTGAGGTGTTGTTATCAACCAAAACAGAACCTGAGAAAGACAGTAAGTATATTAACTTTGAGCAACAACTGAAGTATTTTACAGATCAGTTGAAGAACAAAAAGACGACCAAGCAGATATTGTGGGAAGAATATCGCGAACAATCACCTGCCGGATATAGCCGCTCCCAGTTTTGTGAACTACTGAAACGATATCAGGATAGCCGTAGTGCCGTCATGCATTTTGAGCATTCACCGGCTGAGTTAATGGAGTTTGATTTTGCTGGCGACCTGTTAAGTTACATCGATCTTCAGACTGGGGAAATCATAAGATGCCCTGTATTAGTTTGCCGGCTGCCCTGTTCCGGATACACCTATATCGAGGTCTTGCAATCACTACAACGACCTTATCTGATAGCCTCACTTGGACGGGCGTTACAGCACTTTCAAGGTGTTCCGTATATGGTGCGTACCGACAATATGAAACAGTTTGTAAAAAAAGCAAACCGTTACGAACCATCATTTGATGAATATGCCCAACAATGGTCACAGCATTACAACACCACACTTACAGCAACCCGGGTAGCCAAACCCCGTGACAAAGCCTCGGTTGAAAGCAGCGTAAACACGGCATATTATCGCGTGTATGCCCCGCTTCGCAATGAGTTATTTTATTCATTGGCGGAGCTTAACAAAGCAGTCTTTGCAAAAACAGAGAAGCTCAATCACAGTAAATACCAAAGCAGAAGTTATAGCCGCTACGATAAGTTTATCAGCCTTGAGCAACCATTACTGCGTCCCTTGCCTGATGGAGCATTTGTCCCCAAGTCAACCCGATCGGTCAAAGTAGCGAAGAACTATCATGTGATGCTGGGCGAAGACAGGCATTTCTACAGCGTTGCCCATCAATACATCGGCAAACAAGTGAGCATAGTTTACGATACCGAAAACGTTGAAATCTACCTTAACCACCAGCGGATTGCTTTGCATTGGCGCGATACCCGCAAGAATGCCTATACTACCATAGCTGATCATATGCCTTCCAACCACCGGCATTATCTGGAACAAAGGGGCTGGGACGAAGAATACTTCTTAAAAAGATCCGCCGTCATTGGTGAAAATACCGTTGCTTCCATCTGTGAAGTATTAAAACAAAAAACCTTTATCGAGCAAACATACCGCTCTTGTATGGGAATAATACGTTTAGCTGATAAATATGGCAATCAAAGACTTGATGACGCATGTCAGAGGGCTTTGTCGTATAAAGCCAAAATAACCTATGGTGCATTACGCAATATCCTGGAAAAAAACTTAGACAAGCAACCCATGCAAACCACCATGGACTTCAGTCTTCCGGAGCATGACAATTTACGTGGTGCCGGGGCTTATGACTGAAAATTAACCTTATATCTACTTTATATTCATCAATCTTAAAACAAAATAAATATGATTAACACCAATGCAACTTTACAACAACTTGAACAACTCAAATTACATGGCATGGCCCAGGCCTACCAGGGAGCGCTCTCTCTACCCTCACACCAACAGCCCACTGCCCACGAACTCGTTGCCCGGCTGGCCGAAGCTGAAGGACAGAACCGCACCGGACAACGAACCCAGATGTATCTCAAGTTGAGTAAACTTCGTTATGATGCTGTGATTGAGCAGGTATCGTGCTCACCCGCCCGAAACCTCACCCGCGAAGAACTGCTCTCGCTATCAGATTGCAGTTTCATCCAGCGAAGTGAAAACATTCTCATTACAGGCGCTACCGGCTGTGGTAAAAGCTATCTGGCTTGTGCTTTAGGCAGACAGGCTTGTTCGTTAGGATACAAAGTTTATTATCTGGGGATGAATCGGTTCATTGAACGACTGGTACTTGCCCGCATGGATGGGACTTATATCAAACTGCTCAATCAGTTAGAGAGAATCCCGCTTATAATACTTGACGACTTTGGATTAGCTCCATTGGATCACAATACGAAAATAACACTGTTACAACTGCTCGAAGACAGATATGGAAAACGTTCAACAATCATCACTTCTCAACTCCCGGTAAAATCCTGGTATCAGTACCTTGATGAACCTACATTAGCTGATGCTATTATGGACAGATTGTCAGGTGCTGCTCATAGAATCGAATTAAAAGGGGAATCTTTAAGAAAACGAAATCAATTAGAAAAATAGCTATTTTTGCCTCCCCATAGTTCCTTGTAAACTGGCGCACTTTGCTCCGGATTTACTGGCGCACTTTCACCGGAATATTCA
>CANNKD010000103.1 GCA_947505205.1 Bacteroidota bacterium
GATTCTACAATTCGGGCTATTTCAGAAAGTGAATAATCGACGGAACTCATTTCGAGCACAATTACACCTCCGGGTTCTGTCACAGATAATGATTCGGCAAAATGATCCAAAACACTTTGCAATGTGATGCAGCCAAGATAATTTTCATTTGAATCTACAACAGGAATTAAGGTTAGTTTATATTCATACATCATCCGCATGATATCAAATATATATTGATACTCAAATACATACGATTTAGCTATTGACAATGAATGATTTCCAACAGGTTCATTAAGATCGTTAAACTCTAAAATATCAAATTCAGAAATCAATCCCAACAAAGCTTCATTGTTTACAATTGGCAAATGCATGACACGAAAATCTTCCATGGTTTCCAAACCATATCTTCCAGTATCACTGGTCTTTAATGGCAAAATGCCATCTTTCATTAAGTTTCTGGCAATCAACATCTCAATTATCGTTTGTAAAATCTTTTAACATCATATTTTGGTAATTCTTATACCTGAAATTGGCTATTTCATTCTTTTCAACGGCTAATTTAATGGCACAATCCGGTTCGTGCAAATGGGTGCAATTGGTGAATCTGCATTCGCTCATCCGTCGACGCATTTCAGGAAATCGCTGGGCAAGAGTCTCAGCCTCAAAGTCATACAAACCAAATTCCTTTATTCCTGGCGTATCAACAATCCAACCTCCAGTGGATAAAGCGTGCATTTCGGCAAAGGTAGTAGTATGCTTGCCCTTATTATGAACTGATGAAATCTCTCCGGTTTTTAAATTAAATGATGGGTCGATTTTATTGATAAGTGCAGATTTTCCAACACCAGAATGCCCACTGATTAAGGTGATTTTCTCTTTCAAGTAAGTTTCAATTTTAGAAATATTTAATCCGTTTTTAACAGAAATCTGCTGACAATCATACCCAACTTCCAGATAGACAGCACACAATTCATTCAGGTAAGTCATCTGCTTTTCGGTGTATAAATCAATTTTGTTAAAAACCAGCAATACCGGAATGTGGTAGGCTTCAGCAGTAACTAAAAAACGATCAATGAAACCGGTTGATGTCCGTGGATGATCAATAGTTGCCACTAATAAAGCCATATCAAGGTTCGAAGCGATGATATGTGAGGCTTTCGAAAGCTTGGTTGATTTACGGACTATAAAATTCTTCCGGTCATGAATAATTTTTATAACACCTATGTTGTCATTTTCTTCATGCTCGAAAGTGACTCTGTCACCCACAGCAACAGGGTTTGTCGAACGAATTCCCATAATCCGATATTGGCCGCGCAACCGACATTCGAAAAACTGTCCATTGTCACCACGTACCAAATACCAACTTCCCGTTGACCGAAAAACCAAACCCGAATATTCCATAACAAAATTTTGTCCATTGCATTGAAGTGACGAAATTAAAATTTTAAATCCACACATCCGGATTTTATCCTGGCAAAGCCAAATTTAATACATCAGCAAAAATAATAATTGAGTTCAATAAAAATATCAAAAATATGCTATCTAATTGATTTAATGTAATTTGAGATGATTTATTGCCTCATCAGGAAGGAATAGCTGTCAGTAAAAACCTATTTGACAAAAATAATGGAAGAAAAGTTTTCATTTAACCAGAAAGTGTATTATTTTTGGGTCAAATATCTCTAACCACTAAATCAGTTGATTATGCAAATTTTTACAATCATCCAATTAATTCAGGCTCCAATTCTGTTGTTGCTGCTTGTTTTATATTTAAAATTCAAATTCAATATTGCCAATTGGAAGCAAATCCTTTTAGCCATCACTTTTGGAATTGCAGCTATAATTCCACTTCTTATTGTGGATAAATTTGCTCAATTTGCTGGTTATGATATACTTAGAAGTTTGAAGAGAGGTGCTTTTTATTCATTTGTGGTAATTGGAGCAGGTGCTGAGATAGGTAAATTTGTATTTTTGAGATATTATTTTCTAAAACTTTCAAGTGTTAAAGGCTCCATGGATACTATCATTTATGCCATGCTTATTTCTTTAGGGTTTACAACTTTTGTACTTCCATTGTATGTTTACGGTATATTTTCACAAGTTCCTTCCGACCTGTTTCTATACACCTATCCTCTTTTCAACATTATGTTTGCCATTATAGTTGGTTTTTTTGTAGGCTTAGGGAAAATGCGCAAGAACCGCATGATCGATTCATTTACCGGATTGGGAGCAGCGAGCTTTTTTCATGGATTCTATTTCTTTTCAAATCTGGCATCGGACAAAACTATATTGATGTTTTTTGGAGCTGGTGTTATTTTCATCGCAGCTTTACTAGGTGTTAAATCAATCAATATGAAACAAAGCGGTGAAGAAGAACTAGACAATAATGTCACTTCATAAGGGTATATATTTATCTGTAAACAATTAATTTACAGTATCTTATATCTTTTCCCCGGGAATGCACTGATTATTCCATCGAACTCAAGATTCAGCAAAGATGAAGCTATCTTTGAAATCGGCAGCTGCGACCGAATCATGATTTCATCGATGGTACACTCTTTTTCTCCTCCGAAAGCATCGATTATTATCTGCTCATTTTCAGTGAATTCATGAAAAAGCTTGGTCTGAACTTTCGTATTATTCGTTGATTTGTCCCATCCCATCACATACCTGATGTCATCTGCACTTTCAACCAAAACAGCACGGTTTGTGCGGATAAAATAATTACATCCTTCACTAAAAGCATCACCCACTTTTCCCGGGAAAGCAAAAACATCTCTGTTATAGGAATTTGCAATATCTGCCGTAATCAACGCTCCTCCCCTTTTTGCCGATTCAACTACGACCAGAGCGTCGACCATTCCGGCAACAATGCGGTTTCGTTTTGGAAAATTCTCACGGTCAGGATTGGTATTACTCATAAAATCTGTCACTAAACCACCTTTTTCAAGCATTTTTTCTGCAATTCCCCTGTTGGCATTTGGATAAATTCTATCCAGACCATGAGCCAATACACCAATAGTTGGTAATGAACATTTCAACGCCGCACGATGTGCACAACTATCAATTCCATAAGCTAACCCACTCACAATCATAACATTCTCAGTAGTAAGTCCTTCAATCAGCTTCTCACACATCTGTTTACCATAATCGGTTGCATTGCGAGTGCCAACAACACCGATAATCCTCTGTTGATTTAAATCGCCATTACCTAGATAATACAACATCAGCGGGCTGTCAGCACAGTGTTGCAGCCGTTTTGGATAATCCTTGTCGAGATAAAAAAGAGGAATTATTTTATTTTTTTCAATGAAAATCAATTCTTCTTCAGCTCTTTTTAAAACGCTGTGATTCAGAATACTATTAACAGTTTGAGAACCAATTCCCGGAATTTTTTCCAACGATTTTCTCGTTTCTAAAAATACAGCTTCGGGGCCACCACAATAAGCCACCAACTTCTTTCCGAGTATGTCTCCAACGCCCGGAATAAGTGTTAAACCAATTTTATGAATCAATTGATCAGTCATGATGCCAAAATTAAAAGAAATTAGGATATTTTTGTAGAAGAAAATAAAAAATTGCAAACAAAAAAATCTATTCTTTTTTGTCCATTAGATTGGGGCATTGGTCACGCAAGCAGATCAATACCAGTTATTCGTTATTTAAATGATAATGGTCATCGCGTTATGATCGCTGCAGATGGCAAACCACTCAAATTATTGCAGGCTAATTTCCCGAAAAACGACTTTATCACTTTTCCAGGATATGTACCTACCTACTCAGAAAAAAATACTTTAATCTTGAAAATGATAGCTGAATCACCTAAGATTTTCAGAAGTATTTACACAGAGCAATCATTTGTGGAGAATCAAGTCAGAAAGTTCCAAATTGATGGCGTGATTTCAGATAATCGATTTGGTTCATATTCGATGAAAGTACCTTCTGTATTTATAAGTCATCAATTGAATATTCAAACACCAGGATTTTTAAATTTCACCAAACCACTTATTAAGTATCTTAATTTCAATTACATAAATAAATTTAGTGAAGTATGGATTCCGGATTTTGAGCATGAACCTTCGCTTTCCGGCGATCTCTCACATGGTTCGAAAACCAATATCCAAATGCATTACATCGGTCCGTTGTCAAGATTTGAGCAAAGGAATACTGTTGAAGAAAAAGAAATTGACTTACTCGTGATTCTCTCCGGACCAGAGCCTCAGCGAAGTATATTTGAAAATAAAATCATAAAGCTGCTTGCACAAAAAACCATTAAAACGATCATAATACGCGGTTTGCCCGGTGAAGAAAGTCTTCCAAACTGCCCTTCACATATCCAAATAATGAATCATCTGGCGCAAGATGAATTGCAAACCATTATCGAAAAATCGAAAACAATCGTCGCTCGTGCAGGATATTCAACCATCATGGATCTTTTCATTCTCAAACAAAATGCAATATTAATTCCAACGCCAGGTCAAACAGAACAAGAATATCTTGCAAAACATTTGAACAAAAACAAATGGTTTGTGTTTATTTCACAGAAGGATTTTGAAATTGACATGCTGGAAAATATTCAATTTGAAGGATTCAAAAACAGGCAAATAGTGTCGAATGGCTTTGAAGACAGACTTCAAACATGGGTCTCGCAAATTTAATTCATGAAATAATTTATATAATATGCTCATTACCAGAACCATGAAAATGGCAGATGTAATTCATCTGGATCACCATTTGCTGCCGATTATCAATAGATTTACCATCCAATTGGGATTTGAAGATAAAACGGTTGAAACTGTTTGTGCTGATTATGAGGTAAATACAGAATTCTTCCTTGAGATAATAAATACGTATCATGATCTTTCCTATTTTCCGTTGCAAAATCTTCAGCGTTTTAAAGCAAGTTTATTAATCAGCTATTTACAACGAACACATCAATACTATTTAACTTCGAAAATACCTGAAATTGAACAGTTTATAAACCAACTGGCTTTCAGTAATAAAATTGAACCGGCACACGGAAAACTGTTAATCGACTTTTTTCAGAGTTACCAGACTGAGCTAACTACCCACATCAACAGAGAAGAACAAAAGGTTTATCCCTATGTTAAAAGGTTGGAAGAAATTCTATCGAAAAAATCGGTAAAGCAGCAGATTGCAAACGAACTACTCTCCTATTCCATTTTGCAATACGAGCAGGAACATGAAGATGTAGAAGCAAAACTTTACGACCTTAAAAATATCATTATCAAGTATTTACCACCTCAGAAAGATAGCAGTTTATGTAATAAAATTCTACACGATTTATTTGAATTTGAACGCGACCTGAACAACCATGGTCGAATTGAAAACTTAATTCTTGTACCTATTGTCGAAAAAATGGAAAAAGAATTGGCTCAGCTACTAAAAAAACACTGATCTGATGAAGCATCTTTCAATTCTCTTGATAGAACCATCCTTTATTTTTCGTGAAGGTATAAAAACGCTGCTAAGTCAAATGAATCAAGACTTTACTATTGAAGAAGTTGATCATTTTGTAGAAGATTTACCCAAGATAATTAGAAAAGCGTCCGCGAATTTTATTTTAATCAATCCGAGTATGATTCATTCCGAAGTGATATTTCCGCATCCAAACGGAATCAGGATTGTTTATGTTGCTATCCTTAGTGAAATTACTGATCTGAAAATCATCAGTAAATTCGATTTCAGTTTCGAAATCACTTCAGAAAAACAGACCTTGACTAAACTCTTTGGCAAAAGCATTGAAAAAAGTATTGGCATCAGTAAGATATTAAATAACAATACTTTAAGCGAAAGAGAAAATTCCATTTTGAAACTCGTTGCCCTTGGATTTACAAATAATGAAATCGGGGAAAAACTTTTTATCAGTGCCCAAACTGTGATGACCCACCGCAAAAATATCACACGCAAATTGGGCATCAAAACTGTTTCAGGCCTAACTGTTTATGCTATTCTGAATAACCTGATTAAAACCGGCGAGCGATAATCATCAATTTTTGCGGTGAATATTCAAACGATTTTGAAAATACGACGATTCAACCTCCGGAAGCCGACATGCACTTGCAGGATATTTTGATAATAAGTACCTTTGTGGTCTTATTTAAAATGATTCTATAATAAATTATACTATGGAAACGGTTGGAATATTTTACGGATCTACCGCAGGATCAACAAGATCTGTTGCGGAAAAAATTCAAAAAATCCTAGGAAAAAATGCTGAAGTTCACAATATCAGACACGCCAGTGTTGAGCAAATCGAGCGTTTTACGAACCTGATTTTTGGCACTTCAGCCTGGGGAATTGGCGATATGCAAGACGATTGGGAATCGTTTATTGATAATATTTCAGATATAAACTTCTCCGGCAAAAAATTGGCGCTTTACGGAATGGGCGACCAACAGGAATATCCGGAAAGCTTTGTTGACGGACTTGGAACTTTATATTGCCGTTTACCAGATAAATCAATTGTGATAGGTGCTTGGCCAACAATCGGTTATAAGTATTATTTTTCATTAGCCGACAACAATGGCAAGTTTGTTGGGTTGGTTTTAGATGAAGAGAACGAAGCGGATAAAACTGACGAAAGAATAAATATCTGGCTTTCACAACTAAAAAAAGAATTTATTTAGTCTATTTTAATCAGCTCAACCTGCTTTTTCAGAATCTTGTTAAACTTTCCTAATATTTCTTCCAGCGAAAAAATGTTTAATACCTTTGCGCCATTAAAGGGAAAATGAAAAAGTCTTATACCTTTCGTGCAATCAAATTAATCATGGCTTTTGCCATCTTCTGGATGGTAATAGGAGAATTGATTACTTTGCATCAGGAGAAGATTTTCGGAGTCCATTTTTATGATCACAGCAACCCCTTCACAAAGCCAAAGACTAAAGATGACGGCAAATCTTTTAGCTTTAAAGTTTATAAAATTATTGATAAGAGTTATTTAAATCTTGATCTATCAGGATCTTCCATAGTAAACTATCAGATAAATCATATTTTAGAGGCAACAAAGTATAACCATACTTTCCCTGCCAAACAGGCTCATTGCTTTACCCAAATTGTCCGAAAGCCGCTCAGAGCACCACCAACTCTACTTTAAACCACTTTTACGGATTTATCATTAATCACAAAGTCAATTTATTGGTTTCTTGTGTTTTAGCTGTAATTAATGGTTCTAATAGACAATTTTCAAATTAATTTCAATTTTACTAATTTATTCACATTATTATAATTTCAAATGAAAACAATTCTATATTCATTATTTATAACATTGATTATCACATCAATGCAAATTAATTCACAAGCCCAAACCAATGATACGGCAGTAATGGGTGCAAGTTATGCAAACGATATTTTTTACAGTCTTAAAAACGGAACTGTAAAAAGCGAACCAAGAAATAATTGGGATTTAGGCTTTTATACCAATCGCTGGAGCGCCGGTATCATCATCAATGATGGATTAGGTGTAAAACTTTATACTTATCCCAAAAGCGACATCAGCGGATGGAATTCTATCGATACTTCTGGTATTTCACAATGGGTAAACACCTACAACTCAGATACCGTATGGGAAGATGGTGCGTTTAATCGTCATGCTTTGGGACATCCTGATTATGGTTGGGGCGTTTACAATATGGTAAGCCACGATGTTGTTGGCGACTCTTTATACATTTTACAACTTTCAACTGGCGGTTTGAAAAAAGTTTGGATTGAACGTAAAAATTCAGTTTTGAACACCTATTATTTCAAATATGCTGATATTGACGGACAAAACGAAGTAATAGAAGTATTAGATGTGACTCCTTTCGAAAGTAAACTCTTTGTTTATTATTCAATTGCAAACCAAGCAGTTATTGATCGCGAACCTGCTAAAGCTGACTGGGATTTGCTATTTTCAAAATATGCAGGCACCACGTTTGATAGTGAAGGCAATCCTGCACCATATATTGTAACAGGTGTAATAAGTAATATTACCGATACAATCAGCGCTAATCATCAGGTAAGTCCTGATTTCGAAGACTGGACAGCAGCGGCACCATTTAATGGTGACAAGGCTACAATCGGTCATAGCTGGAAAACCTTCAATATGGGAACTTATACGTATGATATTGAGGATTCCCTTGTTTATTTTGTGAGAAATGAAAGTGGTGATATTTACAAATTCGTTCTCGATTATTTCAGCGGAAGCTCTACAGGAAAATTTGGTTTTGTTAAAAAACAAGTTGGTTTTACTTCAATCAACGAAACCAATAATAAAATGGCTTTGACAATCACTCCAAATCCTGCAAGTTCTTATACCACAGTTCAATGCATAGATGCAACAGCTAATGCAGGAATGGTGAAAATATATGATCAATCTGGTCGAATGGTTGTAAATTATAATGTTCATATTTCAAATGGTCAATTCAGATTAGATGTTTCATCACTTCAAAGCGGTCTGTACATTCTTGAGCTTAACCAGGCAGGAAAAGCAGCAAGACAGAAGTTGATGGTACAACAATTCTAATTCGATGATGCCAATAAAACCTTATCTGATCCTAATTAATTTGCTTTTTGGGTGTGCCATTTTCGGTCACGCCCAAAAAGCAGTTATCAGAGTGAAAGATGCGCGTAACAAGGAATCTATCGCATTTACAAATATCGTCATTGAAAAACCTGATCACACTTTGATGCATACCATTGTGACAGATATCGATGGAAATGTTGAGAATCCGGTTAAACAAAAGTCACTGATCACGGCCTCTTTCATCGGTTATAAAACTTATTTTGATACAATTTCACCAGGCCAAAACCTGATGATTTTACTTACTCCACTGGTTTATAATATGGATGAAGTTGTTGTGACCGGACAATACACACCTCAAGCGGTTGATAAATCTATATTTCGTGTAAAAGTAATTGGTGCCAAGCAAATTGAACAACGTGCCTCGAATAATTTGAATGATTTGATGGCTGGAGAGCTAAATATCCGATCGTCCAACGACGGAGCACTTGGCTCAAAAATCACTATGCAAGGGCTTGGAGGAGAGCATATTAAATTTCTGATTGATGGCGTTCCGGTAATTGGACGAATGAATGGGAACATTGATCTCGGGCAGCTCAATTTATACAATGTGGAACATATTGAGGTTATCGAAGGTCCAATGTCGGTCATTTACGGATCGAATGCCCTTGCCGGAGTAATCAATATCATCACCAAAGAAAACAAAAACACACAGTTTACAACCAATGCAAACGCTTATTTGGAATCGGTTGGCGTGTATAATTTCAGCGCCGATGCTTCAGTAAGGAAAAATAGATGGATGACTTCCGGTTCTCTGGCAAGGAATTTCTTCGACGGATTCAGCGTGGTTGACACAAGCAGATCTCAAACGTGGAAACCAAAACGGCAGTATAATGCAGATGCAGCTGTTCAATATTCGATGAAAGGGATGAAAACAGGAATTTCGGCTTCCTATTTTAATGAGTTGTTGGTTGATAAGGGAAATCTGATCAAACCCTATTACGAAACTGCATTCGATAATGAATTCATAACAAATCGGTTAACAACAAATTATGACCTCAATAAAGAGTTATATAAAGATAGATTTCTTACTGTTTTAGCATCCTATTCGTTCTACAATCGAGTTAAAAATACCTATTTTGTCGATCTTACAACCTTAGACAAAAATCTGACATCGAATAAAGCAGATCAGGATACATCAAAATTCGATCAATATTTGTTACGGACGGAATTCAGTAAAAGTAATCCGCAAAGTAAACTGAATTATCAGTTAGGGTTCGATCTGAATTATGAAAATGGAGCCGGAAAACGGATTTTGGATCAAAAACAAAGTTTGGGTGATTATGCAGCCTACTTAAGCATGAAAATCACACCATTGGTTCGTTTCATGCTTCAACCGGGTTTGCGATATAGTTACAACACAAAATACACGGCACCATTGGTCTATTCATTGAATATCAAATGGGATATCATGGAGGAATTCAGCCTGAGAGCCTCTTATGCCAAGGGTTTCAGGGCGCCGTCAATCAAAGAGTTGTATCTCGAATTTGTCGATGTAAACCATAATGTTCGTGGAAATCCCAATCTTGAAGCCGAATATTCACAAAATATGAACATAGCTTTAAGGTACAGCCAGGAAAAAGAAACCTACGATTATGGCCTGGAAATGAGTCTGTTCTACAACAATATTAAAAACAGCATCAGTTTGGCAACTGTCGATTTCAACTCGTCGCTTTACACCTATGTGAATGTGAATAATATGATTACACAGGGATTTCAACTCAATTTTAATAACCGGGTTTATCCTTGGCTCGAAATTAAATTAGGTTATGGTGAAACCGGAAGAAAGCAGATTTTCCAGGATAATTTGACCTATGATATGGTTTACAGTCCTGATTTAGTGGCAAATGTTAATTATCTTTGGAGAAAAACAGATGTAAATTTCTCTGTTTTCTATAAATACAGTGGCGCCTATCCTGAGGTTTTTATCGGTGAGAACGGACAAGTTTTTCAAACGATAATGGGAAGTTACAACACACTTGACGTAACTGTAAACCGATGGTTTTGGCGAAACAGGCTGAACGCACAAATAGGCGCCAAAAACCTCTTTAACAACACCAATATTGACATCAGCGGTAACCCGGGTTCGGGTGGAATTCACAGTGGTAGCTCGGGTAGTTCACCTGTAGCATGGGGACGAACCTATTTTATAAAATTGGCAATAGCACTGAAAAAATTCTAAGTATGAAAACAAACCTTCTCCTACTGTTTTTCAGTCTGGCAATACTCTCTTCTTGTTTTAAAGAAGACGAAAAAATCCCACCTTACGACCGTGGCGACAGAATTACCGTTAAAATTGAAATGACACAAAACTATCAATATCAGGTATATTATAGTTTAAATGAGAACAAAGTAATTGAGTCGAATGATAAAAAGGTATTCGATCTGGCCTTTGAATCAACATTAGATGGAACACATATTTTGTTGAATACAGCAAATTTTATGTTAGCTGCCGTCACCAACGAAACACAACTTGAAAATGTTAGCTCTCCGGATGGGATCGAATTGCATTTCGATGTTTCATCAGGTAACCTCGATTCAACAGCTGTAGGTAACTGGTTCTCAATCAACGTTTCTGATACAATTTATACTAGTTACGTTTATGTAATTGACCGTGGTTACGATGAGTTGGGTAATATATTGGGTTTTCGTAAAATTATTTTCGATAGTCTGAAAAACGATACCTATTATTTCAGATACTCGAATATGGATAATACCGGTTATACTGAAGCAAGTATTCACAAAGTTAGCGGTTCAAATTTCGTTTATTATTCGTTTGTAGATCCACTTGGTGTGGTGCAGACCGAGCCACCAAAAGGTGATTATGATGTGCTTTTCACACAATACACTACACTGCTTTACACAAACATTGGTGAACCATACCCATACCTTGTTACCGGGGTTCTACTCAACCGTTTTCAAACGTATGTAAGCTTCGACAGCATTCATCATTTCGATTCGATATCGATGGATATAGCTCAGAATATGACATTTACAAATCAAATGGATCGCATTGGTTACGATTGGAAGAAAGTAGTTGGAGATGTTGAAACAGGACAAGTTTCGTATGTGGTCAGACCAGAATGGAATTATATTATCAGGGCAAATGACGGCTTTTATTACAAAATGCGTTTTGTTGGTTTTTACAATGAGTTAGGCGAAAAAGGATATCCAACTTTTGAATATCAGAGGCTTTAGGAGTGCCTTGAGTACTTGGAGTACTTGGAGTACTTGGAGTAC
>CANNKD010000104.1 GCA_947505205.1 Bacteroidota bacterium
ACATAGTTTTTGCCATATTTTTTTGCGCATTTCGGACAAGTAGTGTACCAAAAAAACATCTTTCTAATTATCAAATCCTTCGATTTAGCTGTTTGTTCAAAATCTTTCGTCCATTTTCCAGTATCTTTGAACGGTCCCTCATACACTTTACTATAATACTTTCCAGTTAGAGCAACATTCATGGCATCTGAAATTTCCTTATCAACAGCAAGGTAAACATCCATGTTCCAGTAAGAAGTATGATCTGCAAGACACAGATAATCAGGAATATTAGCATCTGCATTCGTAATTTTTGCATCAAGTCTTTTCATCACCCGACCAAAATTTAACGGCATATAAAGTAATGTGCAAACACTATCCTTGATAAACTTTTTATTTTGCCAATCGAATAATTTTTCATCCCAAAGTTCAGGATTAAATTCAGGACAGCAGATAGCATTAGTGTCAGATTTCATTTTTACCTCCTTTTTAATGATTTGACCAAAAACATGATAAACAATTGATTTTAAGATAATTATATCAATCCTTCTATTAAGACATCAAAGTTGAAATATTATTCCCCGAAATTACAACATAGAGTTTCTAAAATACAGTAATTGAACCAAATAAATGATGCTGATTTATAAATTCTCAACAAATAAATTTCAAGTATTTTAATTTCATTGTTATTAAGCCAATGATTTTTCTAAATTTGTATCAAACATTTAAACTTGAAATTTACTTTCAAAAAAAAATAATTATGACTAAAAATCAAAATCAAATTAAAGCTGAATTGGCCATGCATGGCATTCAGGATGTTGTAGAAGTATTTCACAATCTTTCGTACGAAGATTTGTATAAACTCGAAACAGATCCTTCGCTGGAAGGTTTTTCAAAAGGTTTTGTAACCGATACAGGAGCCGTTTCGGTTGATACCGGCATCTTCACCGGACGTTCTCCGAAGGATAAATATGTTGTGTACGACAGTGTCTCGAAAGATACAATGTGGTGGTCAACGCAGGGCAAAAACGACAACCGTCCGTTAGAACCTGAAAAATATCAAAAACTTAAACAAATTGCTGCCAATCAACTTTCCGGAAAAAAACTGCATGTTGTTGATGCTTATGCTGGTGCGAATCCAGATACAAGGTTAAAAGTCCGTTTCATCATGGAAGTTGCCTGGCAGGCACATTTTGTAAAAAACATGTTTATTAGACCTACAGCAAGTGAGCTGGAATCTTTCGTGCCCGATTTCACAGTTTTGAACGCATCTAAAGCAGTAAATAATGACTGGCAGGAAATGGGAATGAACTCAGAGAACTTTGTAGTTTTTGATCTGACAGAAAGAACCCAGTTAATTGGCGGCACCTGGTATGGTGGTGAAATGAAAAAAGGGATCTTTACGATGATGAATTATTACCTTCCGTTGCGGGGAATTGCATCGATGCATTGTTCGGCCAATGTTGGTAAAGATAGCGATGTGGCTGTGTTCTTCGGGTTATCAGGAACAGGTAAAACAACACTTTCAGCCGATCCAAAACGAATGTTAATTGGTGACGATGAGCATGGCTGGGATGATGATGGTGTATTTAATTTCGAAGGTGGTTGTTATGCAAAATGCATCAATCTTAGCAAAGAAAATGAACCAGATATTTTCAATGCGATCAAGCGTGATGCATTGCTTGAAAACCTTGTTATTCGTGAAGATGGTTCAATCGACTTTGACGATAAATCAAAAACTGAAAATACACGTGTCTCCTACCCTATTTATCATATCGAAAATATTGTAAAACCTATTTCGAAAGCAGGACACGCAAAGAAAGTAATTTTCCTTACAGCAGACGCTTTTGGTGTATTGCCTCCCGTTTCGCGCCTTGATAGCGACCAAACGAAATATCATTTCTTATCAGGATTTACTGCAAAACTTGCTGGTACCGAACGTGGCGTAACCTCTCCACAACCTACCTTTTCAGCTTGTTTTGGTAATGCATTTTTGGCTCTCCACCCAACGAAATACGCCATTGAATTGGTAAAACGCATGGAAGCCGTTGGTGCAAAAGCATATCTGGTTAATACCGGATGGAATGGAACCGGAAAACGAATTTCAATCAAAGATACAAGAGCGATTATTGATGCTATTATGGATGGAAGCATTGATAAGACTCCTTGCAAGAAAACAGAAATATTCAATTTCGAAATTCCAACACAATTAAACGGCGTGAATGCGGACGTGCTTGACACAAGAAATACATACGCTGATCCTGCAGAATACGATCGTAAAGCAATGGAATTAGCTAAATTATTTGTTGAAAATTTTGCAAAATACACCGATAACGACGAAGGGAAACGACTGGTAGCAGCTGGGCCACAACTCTAAATAATTTCGATTATAATCTAAAAAGGATAGGAATAAATTCCTATCCTTTTTTTTATTTTCAGGAAATAGTAAATATTTTTCGTTCGTAACAAATATTTTATTCTACTTTTGCCGTACGTTCTTTGCATCATATTCTTATCCAGAAAGACAGAGGGATTTGACCCGATGAAGTCTTGACAACCCTATCAGCAATGATAGAAGGTGCCAATTTCAACTCCAAAATATTGGAGATAGATAAGTTAGATAAAAGCTATTAATGAATATCAAGATATTAATTGCTCTTCTGACTTGTTGGAAGAGCAATTTTTTTTTGTTCTTTCAATAAGTTAAATTCTTTCTAAGATTCTGGATTAGTGCTATTTATAAAAATTAACTTAAAATACAATGAAAGAATCAACAAAAATTCTGCACAGCATTCCGGTTGACAAATTAACCGGAGCAATCTCCACTCCTATTTACCAAACATCCACTTTTGTACAGGATGAACCCGGTGTTCACAAGGGATTCGACTATTCCAGAACTAATAACCCAACGCGAAAAGTACTGGAAGATCTCACTGCCAGCCTCGAAAATGGCAAAAATGCTTATGCTTTTGCGAGTGGGCTCGCTGCAATTGATGCAGTGGTTAAACTTCTTGAAACTGGTGATGAGATTGTTGCGGTTGATGATATTTATGGAGGTGCATTTCGTCTGTTTACCCATATTTATCAAAAATTCGGCATAAAAATTACCTATGTTGACGCAACAGAAGTCGCTAATGTTGCCAATGCTGTTAATGCAAAAACCAAACTTATCTGGATCGAATCGCCGACCAATCCTACACTTAAAATTTCAGATATTCAAGCAATTGCTAAAATTGCAAAAGCTAATAATGTATTATTGTGTGTCGATAATACTTTTGCCTCACCCATTTCACAAAAACCAATAGAGTTAGGTGCAGATTTAGTAATTCACTCTGCCACAAAATACCTTGCCGGTCACAGTGATTTAATCGCAGGTTTGGTGGTAACAAACAGTGATGAGCTTGGTGCAAAAATTAAATTTATTCAGAATGCTTCCGGAGCAATTTTGTCACCATTTGATAGCTGGCTGGTAATCAGAGGAATAGAAACGCTTTCGCTTCGCATTAAACAACACGCTCACAACGCACAGGAAATTGCAGAGTTCCTTCTAACGCAAGAAATTGTTAAAAACGTGTATTATCCTGGATTGCCACAACATAAAAACCACCATATTGCGAGAAAACAGCAGAAATATTTTGGTGGCGTTGTCACTTTTGATCTAAAAATCGACAGTAAAGATTTTTCAACTTTCATTGTAAGTAATACAAAGCTTTTCATGCTGGCTGAGAGCCTTGGTGGTGTTAAAAGTTTGATTTGTCTTCCTTGCGAAATGACGCACAAATCCATTCCTCGTGAAGTCCGTTATAACTCAAATGTAACCGATAGTCTGATTCGATTATCGGTTGGACTTGAGGACGTTGAGGATCTAATCGAAGATTTAAAACAAGTTTTTAACTTATTATCATCCAAACTGTTAAGTAACAAATAAAAAAATGAGTAGAAAAAAACTTACATTAGGTTTATTTGGATTTGGGTGTGTTGGCTATGGACTATATGAAGTACTCGAAAAAACGCCGGGTTTAAAAACCAATATCAAACGAATTTGTGTCAAAAATCATGATAAACCACGCCCAATTCCAATGCATCATTTTACTTTTGATGGAAATGATATTCTTGAAGATGAGGAGATAAACACTGTAGTTGAATTGATTGATGATGCGGATGCGGCATTTGAAATTGTAAAAGCAGCACTAAAACGCGGAAAAGCAGTAGTAACTGCCAACAAAAAAATGATAGCTGAACATTTTACTGAACTACTTGCCTTACAAAAACAGTACAATGTTCCGTTATTATACGAAGCCGCCTGTTGCGCAAGTATCCCGATCATTCGAAACCTAGAAGAATATTACGATAATGATTTGCTCGAGTCTATAGAAGGAATTGTCAATGGATCAACAAATTACATTCTAACGAAAACACTTGATGACAAATTAACCTATGAGGAGGCAGTTTTAGATGCCAAGGAAAAAGGCTATGTAGAAACAAATCCTATTCTCGACACGGGTGGTTTTGATGCAAAATATAAACTTCTAATTTTAATTGCACATGCTTTTGGGATTGTGGCAAAACCTGATGAAATTTTCAACATCGGAATTGATAAATTAGGTGAATTGGAGTTCAATCATGCTACTGAGAAAGGATTGAAAATTAAATTGATTGCTTACGCTGAAAAAGTAGCAGATGGCAAAATAAAAGCATTTGTATTACCAACATTTATCCCCAAATCAAATAAACTATATGATGTTGACGATGTATTTAATGGGGTAAAAACGAAATCCTATTTCAGTGATACGCAATTTTTTGTAGGAAAAGGAGCAGGTGCATATCCAACCGCATCCGCGGTACTGTCTGATATTTCGGCTCTTACCTACGAATATAGGTATGAATATAAAAAACTAAGTCTTAACGAAAAGCTTGAGTCGGATGATCAAATCATGATTAAAATATTATTAAGACACGACATTGTTCATGAATCTGAATTGAAGAATTATTTTGTTGAGATCTTTGAATCATACCGTAACCAAAAATCTGGTTATATTATCGGTACTTTAACATTAAAAGATTTGAAACGAATCACAAAACATTACGAAGCTGCTACTTCAGTAGTTCGATGTGACTGCTGACAATAATTTTATGAACCATATTGGGTTTTTATCTTACGAATAAATAAGCATTTATGGCGAATAACTGCTTACAAAAACTTGAATTTCAATACGATACTTACTATTTAAATAGCTAAATTGCTTCACTGAAAGCTATATTTTTAATGATATAAATTAACAATGTTAATACATTAACAAAAAAGTCTTGCATTTGTCAAATAAGCAGATTATTTTTGTGCAATCGTGAAATAAATAACAGTTAATAAAATGATGAAACATCTACCTCATAAAACCATCGAAAGATTAAGTCAATATCGTCGTGCCTTATTGATTTGCCTTGAAAATGGACAGACACATATCTATTCTCACGAGATTGCTAAAATACAACACATTACGGCAGTGCAAGTTAGGCGCGACTTAATGTTGATTGGATATACAGGAACGCTTCGCAAAGGTTACAATGTGAAAGATTTGATTGATTTAATCGGCAACATCATCGATTCTGCTGAAGGCATTAATGTAGCTATTATTGGGATGGGAAATCTTGGAAGGGCTTTGATAAATTACTTCGCAGGAAAACGCTCTCAACTTAAAATAGTTGCCGGTTTCGACGTCAACCCAGATAAAATTGGAAACACGATGTCCGGTGTTCCATGTTTTTCTTCGGAAGATTTATCCAAAGTAGTTCAGGAGAAAAATATTAAAGTTGGGATAATGACTGTTCCGGCAGAATTTGCAAACAAAACTGCAGATCAATTGGTTAAAGCCGGGATTAAAGGAATTTTAAACTATACACCAAAGCCTGTGAATGTTCCGGCGAATATTTATCTCGAAGAATATGATATGATTACTTCCCTCGAAAAAGTGGCGTTTTTTGTAAAAGTGAACGAAGATTAAAACTAATTAAACAATCGTAATTCTTGTTCCACCATCGTCAACACCCAACAGCGACGCTTCGGTAACAATGGTATCTTTTCCGCTTCTCTCAACAAAGTTGATTGCCGCCCTAATTTTCGGAGCCATACTTCCTTCACCAAACTGACCTTCTACAAGAAATCTCTTTGCATCGGCTATGGTCATCTTATCGATGGTTTTTTCCTGTGGCGTATTGAAATTGATGCACACCTTTGGCACATCAGTTAGCACAAAAAATTTATCGGCACGAATTTGTGAAGCCAACAACGAACTTGCTAAGTCTTTGTCAATCACAGCATCAATCCCCTGTAATTTATTTCTTTCGACATAAAAACACGGAATTCCACCACCTCCAACTGCGATAACAATATGACCTTCTCTGGCGATTTTTTCAATAGACTGACGGTTGAAAATTACCATAGGATCTGGAGATGCCACAACTTTACGCCAGCCTCTTCCACGCGCATCTTCTTTAAAAACCGACTTGTTCTCCTTTGAAATAGTATCTGCCTCTTCCTTGGTGTAAAAAGGACCTATAGGTTTGGTGGGATTTAAAAATGCAGGATCGTCCTTATTGACCAATACCTGAGTTATAATAGAGATAATATCTCTATCCAAATCTTTGGCCATCAAAACATTACGTAATTGTTGCTCAATTATATAACCAATAAATCCCTGAGAATATGCAACGCTAATATCCAAAGGCATATCAGGTAAGCCATATAATTTATTTCCGGCAGTATTGGCTAATAATATATTTCCAACTTGTGGACCATTTCCATGCGTAATAACCAGATTATAGTTTTTTTCCATCAATTTGGTGATACTGGTGCAAGCATTATACGCATTTGCTTCCTGCTCATCAATTGTACCCTTCTGATCTCCTCTTAATAATGCATTGCCTCCAAAAGCAACTACCGCTAATTTCTTCATTTCCGTAATTTTACTGATTTTAGGGGAGTAAAATTACAATTTTATTCCTTTTAACCGCATAATTGTTATTTAATTCACATGTTTAGTGATTTGTACAACAAAAATGACAAATCATGTTATTTGTGAACAAAAGCACGGTAATTTTGTTTGATAAACTAAAAAAAACTATGAAAAATGTCAGAATTTCAGTTTTATCATTTTTGGTAATGCTTAGCTTCATCGGTTTATCGCAAGAGGTTACAAAAATAAAAGTAAATCATATTTTCGCACCTCTTCCTTATGCCTACAATGCGCTTGAAAAATCTATTGATAAGGAAACAATGGAAATTCATTATGATCGCCATCACCGTGCATATTATAACAACTTCCTGAAAGCCATTGAAGGAACAGATATGGAATATCTAACACTAAATCAGCTATTTACTGGAATAAGTAAATACCCTGTTGCAGTTAAAAACAATGCAGGCGGATATTTCAATCATGAATTTTTCTGGAACAGCATGTCTCCGAATGGAGGAACTCCATCAACAAAACTGACTGAAGCCATCAATGCATCGTTTGGCTCGATGGAAGAATTTAAAAAACAATTTGAAAAAGCTGCCGCTACTCGTTTTGGAAGTGGATGGGCATGGCTCTGTGTAGATAATTCAGGTAAACTATTTGTTTATTCAACTGCTAATCAAGATAATCCGTTGATGGATATCGCTGAACAAAAAGGAACTCCTATTCTCACTCTCGACGTTTGGGAACATGCATATTATCTCCGTTATCAAAACAAACGTGCCGGCTATATTGCTGCATTTTGGGATGTTGTTAACTGGGAAGAAGTTAACAAAAGATTCGAATTAACTGATTAATAGTTAGATAGCTAAGTATTTTAAGTATTTATCTATTATAGAAACATTCGTTTCTCATTTAACTATTTTATGAAAAACCAAAATAAAGCGTATTTCTTTGCATTGCTTACTGTTGCGTTATGGTCAACAATGAGTTCAGCTTTCAAACTTACGCTTGGATTTATGAGTTTTGATAATCTTTTGTTTTGGTCAGTGCTATTTGCATGTATTTCTGTTGGTATCTTATTGATTTTGAGTGGTCGTTACAAATTACTAAAACAGTTAACCAGACAACAGCTAATCAGATCAGCTATCTATGGATTACTAAATCCATTTGCATATTATCTCGTATTATTTAGAGCCTACGAATTGCTTCAGGCTCAGGAAGCCGGTGTTCTAAATTATACCTGGCCTGTTGTTCTTGTGATTCTTTCGGTAATATTCTTGAAACAAAAGATAAGCCGGTTAAGCATATTAGCAATATTGATTAGTTTTATGGGATTACTTGTGATAAGTACAAAAGGTGATATCTTACACATGAATTTCCAAAATCCGTATGGTGCGTTTCTGGCTGTTGGAAGTTCCATTATTTGGGCAAGTTATTGGATCATTAATCTCAACGACAAGCGTGAAGAAATTAGTAAGATTTTTATAAATCTATTTTTTGGATTTCTTTACATTTCAGTCTATAAACTTGCTTTTTCACCAATTGAAACACCACCCTTGAAAGGGCTTTTGGGAGCAATTTATATTGGCGTTTTTGAGATGGGAATAACGTTTGTATTATGGTTAATGGCTCTTAAACTATCGACCACAACTGCAAAAGTTAGTAATTTGATATTTCTGTCACCTTTCATAGCCTTATTTTTCATAAGTATTTTTGTGGGCGAAAAAATTCATCCAACAACTATATTTGGACTCATTTTAATTATCAGCGGGATATTTTTACAACAATTTAAATCAAAAAAAGATAGACCTGTAAACATAAAAACCACCTAATGGAATATAACACAAAATGAATTATAGTATTATTACACAACAAGTTGTCAATCTATGCCGTGGTGTTGGAAAATTTATCAAAGACGAATCTTTAATAATTCAGTCGACTGATATCGAACTGAAAGGCTTACATGATTTGGTCTCTTATGTCGATCGCGGTGCAGAAGAATTGTTAATTGGCGAATTAAAAAAACTAGTGCCCGAGGCAGGCTTCATTGCAGAAGAAAGTGGTATTGTTGAATCTGCAAAATATCGTTGGATAATCGATCCGCTGGATGGCACGACAAATTTTGTACATAAAATTCCCATTTTTTCAATCAGTATCGCCTTGCAGGAAGATTCAAAAACAGTAATAGGTGTTGTTTACGAAATCAATTTGGATGAATGTTTTTATGCCTGGAAAAATTGCGGGGCATTTTTAAATGGAAAACCAATACATGTTAGCACAACTAATTTATTATCTGATAGTTTGATTGCGACTGGATTTCCATATTACGATTTTACTCGTTTGAAACCTTATTTGGCATTATTTGAATATTTAATCACCAATACGCACGGTATCAGAAGATTGGGCTCAGCAGCCGTTGACCTGGCTTATGTCGCTTGCGGAAGATTTGAAGCCTTTTATGAATACGGACTTCATCCATGGGATGTTGCAGCAGGTGCCTTTATTGTTGAACGCGCTGGAGGACAACTCTCTGGTTTTAATGAAGAAACAGAAGTTGTCTTTGGTAAAGACATCTTAGCAAGTAATGCATTGGTTCACAGCAATTTATTGGAAATAATAAAAAAATATTTTACGCCTTAGGTGTCGAAGGACGTCTGAAGTTATTTTTTCCTTTTGGACGAAAGTTTCTACTTTTCGAGTGTGATCGATCATGGTGCTGGTCTTTCGAAGGTCCATCTCCTAATTCAGCCGGAAGAGGGAGTTTTCTCACCGTATCCTGTATAAATTCCTCTATCCTGTGAAACTTACCCATTTCCTTTTCATTAATAAAAGTAATAGCCAAGCCGGTTTTTTCAGCACGGGCTGTACGCCCAACCCGGTGCACATAATCTTCCGCATCACCCGGAACATTGTAATTTATTACCAAACTAATATTATCAACATCAATTCCACGAGATACTATATCAGTAGCAACCAGTATCTGTATTTTCCTGTTTCTGAAGTTATTAAGCACCTGCTCACGTTGATCCTGTTCAAGATCGGAATGAATAGCCTGTACATTCATTTTCCGTTTTTTCAAAGCGGATTCAATCTCTTTCACACCCGACTTGGTTGCTGAAAATATTAAAACCAAGGGCAAATCCCGATCCGTAATCAATGATTCGATCAGCGCAATTTTTTGCGAATCATACACAATATAGGCAGCCTGTAATACATTTTCTGCAGGTTTAGATACTGCCAGATTAATTTCCTGATGGTTATGCAAAATCTTCTTCGCCAAAGCTCTGATTTCACTCGGCATGGTTGCTGAAAACATTAAGGTTTGCTTTTTATCTGGTAACTGCCTTATTATGCGTTGTATATCAGGCATAAAACCCATGTCCAACATACGATCTGCTTCATCCATTACCAGGAAATTTAGCTTTGAGAAATCAACATAACCCAAATTAATATGCGACAATAATCTTCCGGGTGTGGCAATTATAACTTGAGCTCCGGTTTTTATTGCTTTCTTTTCTATTTCAAAATCGTTACCCGATCCACCTCCATAAACAGCTATTGAGCTGACGCCGGTGAAGTACGCAAAACCTTCAAGCTGCCTATCAATCTGGATTGCCAATTCCCGTGTGGGCGCAATGATTAAAGCATGTATATTGCTATCATGTTTTTTATTTAACATGATTTGATGTAACAAAGGAAGTAAAAATGCTGCTGTTTTTCCTGTTCCTGTTTGTGCACATGCAATCAGATCGAAACCTTTTAAGGCTAATGGAATGGCTAGTTCCTGAATAGGACTGGGTTTTTCGTAGCCCATAGCGGCAATGCCCTCCATGAGTTCGGAATTGAGATTAAATTCTGTGAAATTCAAATGATTATAAAATTTTAATTTTGATAAAGCAACCAATCAGGTACAAATTGCCTGATTAATAATTGTTTACAAAGATAGTTTAATTTTATACACAAGATTGTAACATTGCAAATACGAAAATTGTAAGCGAATTTATAATGTCTTAATTTATTGAATTTAAACTTTTTACATAACTGTAGTTTGTTTATTTCGCTATCTTCGTATTGTAAAAACAGTATCATTTTTTGTGCATGAAGTTCCTTTCCTTTAAATATAACTTGTTGATCTTATTTTATTTACTGTCAATTTCTGTTCGTGCGCAACACAAACAAATTGAAGCTGTGAAAACGAATGAGCCCATAATGATCGATGGAATATTGGATGAGGCAGTCTGGCAAAATGGATTTGTGGCAACAGATTTCGTCCAATATGAGCCCTATAACGGGAAACCTGCAAGTCATGAGACGGAAGTTCGGATTCTATACAGCGATCTTGGCATCTATATTGGGGCTCAAATGCTTGATGTTACAGATAGCATTTCGCTTGAATTGGGCAGCCGTGATGAAGATGGTTTAGCCGACTTTTTCGGGTTTGTTGTTGATCCATTTTGTGATGGTTTGAATGGTTTTGGATTTGCTGTTACCGCACGTGGGGTGCAAATTGACTTTAAAATAGACGCAAACGACGATTTGGACGACAGTTGGGATGCTGTTTGGAAAAGCAGTGCGAAAGTGAATGAAAAAGGATGGGCTGCCGAGATGATGATTCCTTATTCTGCGATAAGGTTCGTGAAAAAAGATGTGCAAAGTTGGCGAATCAATTTTTGGAGAAGTGTTCAGCGCTACCGCGAATATTCTACATGGAATCCGATTGACATAAAAGTGAAGGGAGAACTTTCGCAATCAGGTGAATTAACACAGCTAATCGATTTAAAACCACCACTACGCTTAAGTGCGACTCCCTACGTTTCAGCTACCGGCAACTATTATACAGG
>CANNKD010000105.1 GCA_947505205.1 Bacteroidota bacterium
AGCAAATTTTTTAGGTGGAAAATACCTTGACGAATGCACATTGTTTGTAACGCTTGAGCCTTGTGTAATGTGTGCAGGAGCAATTCATCATGCTCATTTTGAACGCATTGTATGGGCTGCCGATGATGAAAAACGTGGTTTTAATAAATACAACTCTAGTATTTTACACCCTAAAACCACTTTTTCAATAGGATTGATGGCGGAAGAAAGTAAGCGATTGTTGCAGGAGTTTTTTTTAAAGAGAAGGTAAGATTTACACAAACTCAGCCAATTTCCCTGCCCTCTCAACTCTCACTCCTTTGGGCGTTTCATGTAAAGTACAGGCTTCGTTGTACAAATCATGCTCAAAAAATAAAACGTATTTGTTTTTCACGGCTTCGTTGTAAAATCTTTCCTTGTCATGCAATGTATCAAGCGGACGGGTATCATACGCCATAATCCATGGCATGGGGATATGCGATGCTGATGGCATTAAATCAGCCATATAAACTACCGTTGTACCATTGCAATTGACATGTGGAATCAGCTGCGATTCGGTGTGTCCATGGTACAATTTTGCAGTGATATTCGGCAAAAATTCAAACTCTTCTTCAATAAGTTTCAGTTTTCCGCTTTCGTAAATAGGCAAGATATTTTCCTTTAAATACGATGCTTCCTCGCGCCGGTTTGGGTTGGTTGCCCATTCAAACTGCCCTTTGCTTGTCCAATAAATGGCATTCGGAAAAGCGAGTTCGTAACCGGTTTTGTCTTGATTCCATTTGATGCTTCCGCCACAATGGTCGAAATGCATGTGCGTGAGAATCATATCGGTGATATCTTCTGGTTTAAAACCAATGGCAGCCAATGATTTTTCAAGTGTGTCGTCACCATTCAGGTAATAATGGGCAAGCCATTTTTCGTCTTGTTTATTGCCAATACCGTTATCAATTAGGATCTTACGATCACCATCCACCACAAGCAGACAGCGCATGGCCCAGTTACATAAATTATTTTCGTCGGCAGGATATGTTTTCTGCCAAAGCACTTTTGGAACAACACCAAACATGGCGCCTCCGTCAAGTCGTAAATTTCCGGTTTCGATTGGATATAATTTCATACGATTTACTTCATTTTTATTTTGGCCCAAAGATACGGATTTTCATTTGGTACTGCCTTCGACCAGGGTTTCGTAAATTTCATCAATTGGTTCCCAGAGTTCTATTTTAATTCCTTCGTTATCAAGTATATGAACAAATTTACCGTATTCATACGTTTCAATTTCGTCGAGAATAGTAACGCCTTCTTCGTGCAATAGTTTCGCGAGTTCTTCAAGGTTTTCAACCCGATAATTGATCATAAATTGCGCTTTTGATGGTTCCATATAGTTTGAATCAGTTTCGAAAGCACTCCATTGTGTATAGCCTTTTTTCTCGGGTTGGTCGCTATCGCGCCACTCAAAAGTAGTTCCATATTGATCCATTTTCATGCCCAAATGCTTTGAATACCAATCTTTTGTAGCTTGAGGATCGTTGTATTTTACAAAGATTCCTCCAATTCCGGTTACGCGTTTCATTTCAATGAATTTGATGTGAATTTATTCTGTAAACATACTATTTTTTAAAGAATGACTTACATTTGCGACAGAAAACCACGGGATGCAGCAGATTTTATTGATTGACAACTTCGATTCCTTCACACACAACCTCATTCAATTGATTGAAGAGAGTGGTGTGCCACATAATCTAAGCATTATCACCAACGATACTGAAACTTTTCTCGCTCCAATGGGTGTTGACAAGGTGCTTATTTCGCCTGGGCCTGGATTGCCAAACGAGTCGGGAAACCTAATGCAACTAATTGATTATTACGCCGGTTGGACTTCCATGCTCGGAATTTGTTTGGGACATCAGGCCATTGCGATGTATTATGGCGCAAAATTGAAACAACTGAAACACAGCATGCATGGCATCGGTTCTCCCATCGAATTTATTGAAAATGAATCCCTTTTTAATGGAATAGACCAAAATTTTATCTGTGGCAGGTATCATTCGTGGGTGATTGACGAAAGCACACTTCCGTCAGAATTGCTTGTTACGGCGCTGGATGAAGAAGGAAATATTATGGCTTTTTCACATAAAGAGCTAACGATAAAAGGATTACAATTCCATCCTGAATCGTATATGACGCAGTTTGGCAGTCAGATGATCCTGAATTGGCTGAGTGAATAAACTATTGTCAAATTTGGTCAACGATATTTAGGCATTGACATCTTGAAACCAGAGACAAGCAACCAGTCACCACTTAACTTACTTCACCGCAATCGTTTCAATTTCTACCAACACATTTAACGGAAGTGTTTTAACAGCGAAAGCAGCTCTGGCGGGCGGTTCGGTGTGATAATATTTTCCGTAAACGGCATTCATTCCAGCAAAATTGGCCATATCGCTCAACAAACAGGTCGATTTCACTACATGCGAAAAATCGTAGCCAGCTTCACGTAAAATGGCTTCAATATTCTGCATTACACGTTCGGTTTGAATGGTGATATCGTCTTCCACAACTTTTCCGGTTGCTGGATCAATGGGTATTTGACCCGAAATAAACAACATCCCATTTACTTCAACTGCCTGACTATAAGGACCAATAGCACCTGGTGCAGCGTTTGTGTTGATAATTTTTTTCATATTATTATTGTGTTTTTAATTTTGCTATTTGCATTTTCACTTTGGTCTTCCTCGTCTTGCAGCCGAGCAGGCCACTTCGTGCTTCTACAAATCTCTGAAATCTTTCTTTTTATTCAACTTCAAATCCTGCAAAATGGATGACTTTACATTGATAGAGAAATTCCAGCTTTGACGCACTCCCAGCGGAATCCAGTTGAACCGCATCTCCCAGCAATGTAAGTCACGGTAAATGTTTATAGAAGTGTATGACAGGCCTTTAGCCTCAAAATCCCAACCAGATGTAAATCCAATTTTCCATTTAGGCGTTATATTCACATCGCCAGAAAATCCCAATGTCTGTACAATTTTGGGATCTTTTTTTGGAGTATAATTTATGCTCGTTATTCTATTTGAATAGCGCAGGTTATAATTGAAAGTCAATGACCAGGGCACAGTCCAATCAACATAATCTTCGGGGTTTCTGTTGATCTCGGCTAATTCATTCGTGGTGCCGGCTGTTGAAGTTCGCTCCTTTTCTTTTGTAAGTTCTTTTTGGTTTAAACTATACGACATTCCAAAACTCCAGGTTGTTTGGGTCAGGCGCAATAACCTGCGGTTCACATCCCATTCAAACTGATTTATTTGCCGTCCGGCTGAATCTAAAATATATGGATCCCAAATAGCTGCATACTGAATATTTAAAGTTTTAAATAGCCTTGTTCTTCCCGAGATTGATATATATGAAAGATTTAAAGAATCCTTAGCCAAATCGTAACTACCTGTCAATGAAAGTGATTCGATAAGCATTACCTTTTTCACGCCCGTTATTGTATCCTTTTTTGACGGAACTTTAATCTCGAGGTTATTATTTAATCCAAAAGTCACTCTTCCCGATTTATCCTTTGGTGGCCCACCATAAATAGCTCCTTCAAACTCACTATAATACTGTGTTTCACCATCTCCATCAACATACGAATCGTAATATCCCCATTTGGGATCGCCAAATTCAGGCGTATAAGAGAATCCGACATTGGGCGTCATCACATGGCGAATGGCACGAATAGGTCCTTTTTTGAAAGTGACCATTCCATAAATTTTGGTCGTTAAACTGGTTGATAAATTATAGTCAACCACATTCCGAAACCCCTGAATAGTATCGGTATCAACATAACCAACAATGGTGTCGTTTCCCTGAAAAAGTGTGTCATTCACCCAGGTTTTTTGCCTGGAATTGAAATACATTTTGTCATTGAGATTGACGCTGGTATTCAGATTAAGATGTTTCAAAACCTTGAGAGGCAAGCTGATAGGAATGCTATGTTGAATTCCGTTTTGAAGTTTTTTATAAGTTTGAGGTGTAAAAAGCAAACTATCAGGCATACTGACCGTATTTCGGGCATTGGAAGTATAATTCACACTCAATCCCTCATACCATTTTGCTTTTCCGGTCGGTATTTTCTTTTTGAGTGGGTACATCTGATTGGCCGACAATGTAAGTTCAGGCAAAGAGATCTCGACCATTTTCGTTTTTGTATTCTGACGGTGGCTTGCGTTTAAAGTCAAAAATAATTTATTGTTAAAGTTGGTTTGGTAGGCAATACTCGATTTAAACTCGTTACTCAAGTAATTCTCGGTTGAGGTAGGATTATATTTATTGAAATTACTGCTGACGATATTAACATCGGCACTGAAACGCCCGTTTGGCCTGGCTTTTGGATCCTGTCGATGCGACCATCTAATATTGAAATCATTACTTTTCTGATAATCGGCAGAGCCTTCATTTCCAACAATATTGATAGCATAACTTGCATTAAAGCTGCCGCTGAATTTATATTTTTTTACATAACGTAAGGTTGGTTTAAAGGCCCAACTTCCATGTGAATAAATATCTCCTACTACATCGAGGTCCATATTATCGTTAATGGCAAAATAATAACCGCCATTTTCAAGGTAAAATCCTCTGTTTTTCGATTCGCCATACGTAGGCACTCTGATACCGGATCGTTGTCCGCTTTTGTTCGGAAACATTCCAAAAGGAATTGCAAGAGGCGTAGGAACATCTTCGATGGTCATATATGCCGGACCCGTAACAATCTTATTATCAGGAATTACCTTTGATTTCTTAAAATTAAACGAAAAATGTGGATGCACTTTGTCATTGCAGGTGGTATATGAACCTGAACTGATATTAACGGTGTTATCGGGCATTTTCTTCACCTTCACACCATGCAGAAATCCTTGTCCGTCTTCTGTTACCACACTGCTGATCAAACCTTTTTTTGTATCGAAATTGTAACGCATCTCCTTGGCTTCAAACTTTTGGCCACTCTCGGTAAAAATTGGATTTCCGGCCATTTTACCCAGCGAATCAGGGATGCCTTTTGCGAAAACTTCATTCTTGCTGAAGTCAACTTCAATATAATCGGCTTCCATTTTAATATCACCATAGGTTATGACAGCCATACCATAAAGAAAAACTTTTCGGTTTTTCAGATCCTGTACGATGGAATCGCGCGCTGAACGCTCCACTTTTGAATCGAGGTAAGCCTTTTTCACTTCGTCAGCTGCAGTTTTTATTGTGGTATCAACCAATTGCCTAAAGCGCGATTTATCGGTAATTCGCATGTCGGGCAGTTCATTCTGTATGTTTTTAACAGTATCATAAACTGTAACAGTAAGTGAGTCAGGTATTTTAACCGAAAGTGAATCAATATTCAATAGGTTTTGTGATACAACGATTCCGGAAGTAAAAAACAGGTATAGCAAGAAAAAAAAGAAAGAAAGTCGAATTAACTTTCTAAATGTTAATAATTTGCTCACAAAAGAATAATTTATCAAGCGCTTTACCGTTATTTTTGTTGATAAGATTACACGAATAATACTTTGCAAATATACTTTCAAAATCCATTCGGCAGCTATAACTTGTTAAAACGGACGATTCTGTTGATTGTTGTTTGTTGGATGATTCCCTTTTCAGTTTATTCGCAAAAAGGCCAGAAAATTCGCACAGTTGTTATCGATGCCGGACATGGAGGCAAAGATCCAGGTGCTTTGGGAAAGCATTCAAAAGAGAAAAATATTACGCTTGACGTGGCATTACGTACCGGCAAACTGATCCGGCAATCACTTCCCGATGTGAATGTGATTTACACCCGAAGTAAAGATGAATTTATTGAGTTGCACCGGCGGGCAAGCATTGCCAATGAGGCTGATGCCGATATTTTCATTTCGATCCATTGCAATTCAGGCCCATCAAGTGCCGTATCCGGATCTGAAACATTTGTGATGGGAGAACATAAAAGTGAAGCAAATCTTGAAGTTGCAAAACTCGAGAATGCTGCTATTTTACTCGAGGAAAATGCAGATAGCGAATATGGCGGTTTCGATCCAAACAGCACGCCGGCTTACATCGCTTTAAATCTTTTTCAAAGCGAATACAAGCAACAAAGCATCGAGCTTGCCCAAACAATGCAGGAACAGTTTACAAAACGTGCCGGCCGCAAAGACAGAAGCGTACAACAAGCAGGATTCCTGGTTTTATACCGAACCACCATGCCGAGTATTTTAGTGGAACTTGGTTTTATAAGCAATGCCACTGAGGAGGCTTTTTTACTTTCGGAAGAAGGAAAAACATTTATGTCGCAATGCATTTTCAGGGCTTTCAAGGATTTCAAAATCAATTTCGAAAGAGATAATTCAACCATTTCCAGGTCATTACCTGAAGAAACTCCGGCTGTGACTAAAGAAGAAAAAGCACCACCGCAAAAGGATAAACCAGTCGCCAAAGAAAATGTTTCGAAACCTGTTGAAACGAAAAATTCTGACAAGCAAAAACTTGTTTACAAGGTTCAGTTTTATACCTGCCCAAAAGAAATTCCTTTGTCTGACAAGCGTTTTGCGCAAATTGAACAGCTTGGTGTTTATTTCCACAACGGATTGTACAAGTTTACTTCGGGTAGTTTTACAAACCTGAATCAAGCCACCAATCGTCAGAGTCAATTGCGAAATGTGGGCTATTCCGATGCCTTTGTTTGTGCTTTTTACGATGGCGAACGCATCAGCATTGAAGAAGCTTTGAAAATAAAAAAATGAGTATTTATAAATTCTTAACATCACGATTTGTTGCGCCTGGCCTCGTATAGTTAGTATCTTTGCCCGATAAAACATAAAACACTTTTGATTTGAATACAAAACGTACCTATATCGTAGCTCTTTCTTTCCTCGTTGCGCTATTTGTTTTTATCTGGGGCTTCAACTTTCTGAAAGGAAATGATGTTTTTGTGAAAGAACGTGCTTTTTATGCCATTTATAATAATGTGAATGGATTAATTAAGTCGAATCCTGTGGTTATCAACGGTATGCGTGTCGGACAGGTTAGTGATTTGTATTTTCATCCTGATGCAAGTGGTCGAATAATTGCTGTTTTATCGATGCGAAGTAATTTTCCTTTGCCTGATAATACGATGGCACGTATTTTCAGTTCAGATTTGATGGGTTCTAAAGCCATTGAATTGAGGCTTGGTAATTCATCGGTTAATGCTAAATCTGGTGACACATTGGCTACTGCTGTCGAATCAAGCCTGATGGATGAAGTAAATGCGCAGGTGGCACCCATTAAAATGAAAGCTGAAGGACTCATTTCCTCACTCGATTCACTTGTTACCATTGTACAGTCGGTATTAAATGAAGAATCGAAAGAGAACCTGATTCAGAGTCTTCAAAACATCAGTCTAACTTTTAAAAACCTGCAAAACACTACCTCAAATCTCGACACACTTGTAACAGATGAAAGGAAACGTATTACCGGAATCTTACGCAATGTCGAGTTAATCACACATAATTTCGAAAAAAACAGCGATGAGTTGAATCGTATCATGAAAAATACGTCCACTTTCACCGATTCATTAGCCAAAACCGATATTGCCGGAACCTTGCGTAAAGCAGATAAATCACTGACCGAACTTACATTGATTCTTGAGAAACTGAAGAATGGTGAAGGAACCGCCGGCATGTTGTTGCAGAATGACACCTTATATTTCGAACTGCAAAAATCAGCTGCCGAACTCAATAAGCTGCTTGAAGATGTACGGTTAAATCCAAAGAAATACGTGAAAATCAGCGTGTTCTAAATTCTACTGAATCTCTATTCCTCCAAATTTTCTAAAATCATCATGGTTGGCTTTTTCACTTCTTCAACCGGCTCAGATGTTCCTGTGGGGCCAATCACAAAAATATCGGCTTTCACTTTTGGTCGCCATTCGTCGAGCCATTTAAAACCTTTCAATCTTCTTTGATCTGTTGGTAGTTCCTTTTCAGGATACATCACTTCGTTGGGGTTTGAGCGATACGTTATACTTTCTATTTCATTCTCATTCAATAGAATTGACATATTGCTTGCCTGTGAAAGATTTGCCCCAATAAGCGTGTGATTTTCCTGGCGTGCCCAATATATCGTTTGCGCATTTCCATTCACAAATATATGTCTGAGCTCGTTATTGGCAAAATAACCAACCATGTTTTTGCCTTTGATCTGGTTATAATTCTCAAGCGAATCTTTCGAGATAATAAATGCAGTATTATACAAAACAAGCGAATCGGCACTGTTGTTTGAAATAGCGATGAGCACCGAATCGGCCGTCAATTGGTTTTTATCGGACCAAAGAGCCGGCTCATCATACATACGCATTGCCGAATCAGACATTTTATATACCAGTGAATCGCATTTTCCCTGCAAATCTTTTCTGAAAAATTTAACATGCTTATACGCAAACAAATCTTTTGCTTTCTTCATTTTATCGAAGTACACGAACAAGGTATCTGCATGCATGAACAGCGTGTCTTTCTCGTCATAATTCATGGCCATGGCTTTACCGGTAATAAACGAACGCCCTTCAAGCTCCCACAATTTGCCGGTTTCACCGCTTATCAGCATGTGATTCGCAGTATCAGAGATTTTGACATTGCCTTTGGCATCACCAAAACCTACATCGCGGTTATAAAACAACTCATCCGTCTCAAGCATTTGCTCCTGACTCCATATTTTAGCTCGCCGGCTGAGGTAAGCATGGTCTTTTTTTGTGTCGTACCAGCCATATTCACAATAGATTGTATTTTCTTTCCCACGAATGACGGTTGGGCCATGAAACCAGGCAGTTTCGAACTGCGTATTATAAACCAACGTGTCAGAATATGCCGTGTTATCCGGACTAATCAGTTCAACATCTTCACGAAAATAGAATTCATTCTTGTCGGTATGATAATATCCTTTTTTACTCTTCAGTTTCTTATCATTATTGGTGATCACACCATTGTTTGGATAAGATGCAACTTTGGTTATTCTATTATAAATCAGATATTCCGTTCTAAGAATCATCGATTTATCAATCATTTTCACCGAATCGAAAAGTTCGGCAATGCGTGTTTCTCCTTCATACTTAAGGCGTTTGCTATAAATATCGAGACTATCATTTACATTGACATGAACATGACCGAAAGCTTCGAAATTGCGTAATTTGTCGTTCAGGTAAGCGCTGTCGCAATAAAACATGGTCGAATCCTGACTCAAAACTACGTTTCCAATTAAGCGTTGGATGTCGACTCCCAAGCGTTTGTCATAAGCAGCAACGCGAGCTTTTTCGATATGAATAATGGTTTTCTGACCAAAAATAGTTTGATTGCCGATCAGGGTGATCAGGATTAAAAACAGGAGCTTTGTCGGATACAGATTTGCTTTATTCACGCGGCAAAAGTAAACAATAATCATGTTTGTCATGGGTCAAATCAATGGAATACGTTGCGAACATTCATTTCCAATGTATCTTTGCTTAAACGTGAATTTCAAATTTCATTTTAAATATAACCGGATTTTATGTCACTCTTACTCACAAACGCAACATTTATCGACTGGCAAAGTCTTGAATTCAAAAAAACACATCTTTTGGTTGAAGAAGGTCTTCGGGGCGGTATTCAATTCATTGATGATCCTTCGCAATACCCTGAATATCAAATTATTGATTGTGAAGGAAAACTAGTAACGAAATCGTTCGGTGTTGGTCACCACCATGCCTATTCTGCAATGGCAAAGGGAATGCCCGCGCCAAAAGTAAACCCACAGAATTTTCATGAAATTTTGCAATATGTTTGGTGGAATCTGGATAAATGTCTCGATAAAGAAACAGTTGAATACAGCGCTTTGCTTACGGCGATGGCCTGTGCCAAAGCAGGTTCAACCTTTGTGATTGACCATCATGCGGCACCAAATTTCATCGAAGGTTCACTCGAAATAATGGCAAAAGCATTTGAGAATGTTGGCGTTAACCATTTGCTCTGCTACGAAATCACCGATCGTGATGGTTCTGATAAAGCGACACAAGGAATTGTAGAAACAGAATCGTATTTGAATAAATATCAGGGACTGGTTGGCTTACATGCCTCTTTTACAGTGGGTGACGAAACATTGAAAAAATCAGTTTCACTTGCAAACCGCTTACAATCAGGTCTGCATATTCATATTGGCGAAGATTTGTACGATCAAACCCAATGCGAAGAAGTATATCACAAGAGAGTGGTACAGCGTTTGGCTGATGCCGGTGGACTTGAATCGTCAAAAACATTGTTGGTTCACTGTCTGCATCTTGATGAAAACGAGCGCAGTTTGATTAAAAATTCACCTGTTTGGGTCGCGCAGAATGCCGAAAGCAATATGAATAACAATGTGGGATATTTCAACGGAGCCGGACTTGGTGAACGTATTCTGTTTGGCACCGATGGCATGCACAGCGATATGTTGCAAAGTGCCAAAGCTGCCTTTTTTGTGGGTCAGCGTTTTGATAATATCAATTATTCTTCAGTATATCGGCGTTTTAGAAACATTCATCGTTATCTAAAAACAAACAATTTTACTGGTGATGGAGAAAACAACCTCGTGATTCTTGACTACCGAAGTGGTACAGAAATCAATCAACAGAATTTTTTAGGTCATTTTGTCTTTGGATTGAAGGCTGAACAAATCTCACACGTTATTTCGAACGGTAAATTGATCGTGGCAAACCAAAATCTTATCACAGTTGATGAAAATGAAATTCTCAAAGAATCGCGTAAACTGGCTAATTTCCTCTGGCAAAGAATGAAAAAATAATGTAACTATTTAGACACAGATTAATTAAAACTAAATTTATAAATGCCACAGATTCACAGATTTAATGAAATTTTAGTGTTTTATAAAAAAGACAATAGTTAATAATCTATGACTTTGCGATCCTCTGCGAAAAAACTCTGCGATTCTCTGCGTTTAAACTTATTTTACCGCAGAGTTACGCAAAGAAGGCGCAAAGAAACGCAGAGTAACTATTCCTTTTAAGGTTTAGGTATGCAAGCGGAAACTCATAATTAATAATTAATCCTGAAAAACTAAAAACATGATATAATCCTGTAAATGAAGTCAGTGTCATTTACAGAGGATCTTTTTAAAAAATATTTTTATGAACGAAATACATCTCTTAACCTGGCTTGGCTATTTCGCATCGGCTACCATTGCCCTTTCGATGACCATGAACTCCATCGTCAAATTCAGGATAATCAACCTTTTTGGCGCGTCAATGTTTTCCATATACGGATTTGTCATTGGTGCTTTGCCGGTCGGCTTTCTGAATGCATTTATTGTATCCATTGATCTGTATTATTTATACGGAATCTTTGGCAGGAAAGATGTTTTCGAAATCCTGGAAATACGCAATGACAACCGCTATCTGCTTCGTTTTCTTGATTTCCACACGCAGGATATTCAATATTTTTATCCCGGATTCAGCTACAAGCCCGAAATGAACACCATCAGTTTCTTTGTATTGAGAAATATGGCCGTTGCCGGACTTTTCTTAGGTCATGAGCGCGAAAATGGCGAAATCAGGGTTGGCCTCG